>JBOGFL010000142.1:0-1505 GCA_050743285.1 Acidimicrobiia bacterium | reverse complement strand
ATCTCCTTGGTCTGCCCCTCGAACTGCGGTTCGGGCACATTCACCGTGAGCACGGCGGTGAGTCCGGCGAGGACGTCGTCTTTCTCGAGCTTGTCGTTGCCGACCTTTAGACGGCGGGCATTCTGCTCGACCTGTGAGCGGAGCGCCTTGAGGAGCTCCTGCTCGAACCCCTGCTGATGCGTTCCGCCCTTGGGCGTCGCGATGATGTTGACGAAAGAGCGGACCCGGGTGTCGTACCCGGTTCCCCAGCGCAGCGCGATGTCGACGGCGCACACGCGCTCCACCTCCGTGGCGATCATGTGTCCGTCCGCCTGCAGGACCGGAACGGTCTCCTTGAAGGTCCCCTCGCCCTGGATGCGCCAGTTGTCGGTGACCGGCGGGTCGACGGCGAGGTAGTCGACGAACTCCGAGATGCCACCCTCGTAGAGGTACGACGTCACGGAGCGTCCTGCCTGCGGGTCCTCTGATCCGTCGGCCATCGAGACGTCGGAGCCCGCGGAGACCGGGCAGTCGGTGCGCTCGTCGGCGACTACGATCTCCAGCCCCGGCACGAGGAACGCCGTCTGCCTGGCGCGCGTCTCGAGATCGGCGAGCTGAAAAGCCGCGTCCTTCGTGAAGATCTGCTTGTCCGCCCAATAGCGCACTCGGGTGCCGGTCACGCCGCGGGGCGCCTTGCCGATCACGCGCAGCTCGCTGTTCTCCTGGAACGGAGTGAAAGGCGCGTCCGGGCGCTTCTCGCCGGTGTCCTCGAAGACGCCGGGCTCGCCGCGGTGGAACGACATCGCGTAGGTCTTGCCGTTGCGGTCGACCTCGACGTCGAGGCGCTCGGATAGGGCGTTCACGACGGAGGCGCCGACACCGTGCAGTCCGCCGGACGCCGCGTAGGAGCCGCCGCCGAACTTCCCGCCGGCGTGCAGCTTGGT
Organism: Acidimicrobiia bacterium; assembly: GCA_050743285.1. Taxonomy (GTDB): domain Bacteria; phylum Actinomycetota; class Acidimicrobiia; order IMCC26256; family JACDBD01; genus JBOGFL01. The sequence continues at coordinate 582 of JBOGFL010000142.1, read as the reverse complement.
GTAGACAACCTCGACGCCGGTGAGACCGGTTCGCGGCTCGACGTCGACCGGGATGCCGCGACCGAGGTCGTGCACCTCGACGCTGCCGTCCGCGTGCAGGATGATGTCGATCTTCGTGCCGTTCCCGGCGACCGCCTCGTCGACGGAGTTGTCGATGATCTCCCAGAGGCAGTGCATGAGTCCGGGCGAGCCATTCGACCCGATGTACATTCCCGGGCGCTTGCGAACGGCCTCAAGGCCTTCAAGCACCTGGAGATGATGGGCGGAGTACTCGGCATTCACAATCTCCGAGTCTAATCTCGCGCACACCCCCGGCCCCGCAGACACTCCCCGCGGGAGGCCACTTGGCACGGGGCGCGTACGCGCTGAGCGAAACACGCCGCAAACCGGGCATGCGTACAGGTGGGGCGTGGTTGTATTGACCAAATCCCCCAGCGAAGCCGACACCCGAGGAGGCACCGAGATGAACGCAACGACCGAACGTGACACCTCCACCGTCGAGTTCCGCCTGACCGCCATGGATCGCTGTGATTCATGCGGCGCTCAGGCGTACATCGCCGCTGAGGTCAACGGATCCGAGCT
>JBOGFL010000141.1:0-3807 GCA_050743285.1 Acidimicrobiia bacterium | reverse complement strand
CTGCATCCCGAGACAGAGCCCGAGGTACGGAAGCTTCTGCTCGCGTGCGTAGCCGGCCGCGGCGATCTTGCCCTCGATGCCGCGCACGCCGAATCCGCCCGGGATCACGACGCCGTCGAGCTCGTGGAGCCGGCCCGCCGTCAGCAGGCCTTCGGCGTCGTCGGACGCGATCCAGTCGAACTCGACCTTCGCGCCGCACGCGTAGCCGCCGTGGCGGATCGCCTCCGCGACCGAGAGGTAGGCGTCGGGAAGGTTCACGTATTTGCCCACGAGCCCGATGCGCACCTCGTGGTCTGCGGCGTCGATGCGACCGACCAGCTGCTCCCAATCGTGAAGCCGGGACTGGTGGTCGGCGAGCTCGAGCACCCGGCAGACGTAGTCGTCGAGGCCTTCCTCGTGGAGAACCAGCGGGATCTCGTAGAGGTGTTCCGCGTCGATGGCCGAGACGATCGCTTCTTCGGGCACGTCGCAGAGTTGGGAGATCTTCTCCTTGAGCCGGGTCGGAATCGGCCGGTCGGAGCGGCACACGATCACGTCGGGCTGGATGCCGCGACTGCGGAGCTCGGTGACCGAGTGCTGGGTCGGCTTCGTCTTCTGCTCTCCCGAGGGTCCGATGAACGGAACCAGCGTCACGTGGACGTAGAACACGTTCTCGCGGCCAACATCCTTGCGAAACTGCCGGATCGCCTCGAGGAACGGGAGGATCTCGATGTCGCCGACCGTGCCGCCGATCTCGGTGATCACGATGTCGACGTCTTCGACGGCGAGGGCGAGGATGCGGCCTTTGATCTCGTCGGTGATGTGCGGGATCACCTGGACCGTCTGCCCGAGGTAGGCGCCGTGTCGCTCCTTCGCCAGCACGCCCTGGTAGATCGATCCGGTGGTCGCGTTCGACTTGCGGTTGAGCGCCACGTCGACGAACCGCTCGTAGTGCCCGAGGTCGAGGTCGGTCTCGCCGCCGTCGTCGGTGACGAAAACCTCGCCGTGCTGGAACGGGTTCATCGTGCCGGGGTCGACGTTGATGTACGGGTCGAGCTTCTGCATCGTGACCCGGAGACCACGGCTCTTGAGCAGGCGGCCGAGCGAGGCGGCGGTGAGACCTTTCCCGAGGCTCGAGGCCACCCCCCCGGTTACGAAGATGTGCTTCACCACCGCGGGTCGACGCTACCAGGCGCCGCGCGTGGTTCTGCGCATTCGCCCTACGAAGGGACCGGCGCAGGTGAGGGCCGGCGGCGCCGGGCGACCCGGAGCCAGACGCGGGGCCAGTCGACGAGGAGCAGGACCGCCACCGCCGCGTACGACCAGTAGTCGAGGCCGAGCACGAGGTACGTCCCGGCGTGGAACACGACCGCACCAACCGCGAACAGCGGACGGATCCTCGGCCAGAAGAGCACCACCGGGAACAACAGCTCGAAGCCGAGGATCCCGGCCGCGCCGAGGTGCGAGAGCCACGGCCGTTGGGCGACGAACTCGGCGATCCAGTCGACCCGGGACTCGGCGGTCGCCGGCCCCCACCACAGGACCCACCGCAGGTTGTCGCTGGTGACCCAGTCCAGCCCCGAGTTCCGGAGTTTCCAATACCCGGTGAGGAAGTAGCTGAGCGCGATGACGGCCAGCGCACTGCGCACCGGCCAGCCAAAGCGACGGTTCGGCGTGCCGTCGGAGTAGCGGACGTCCTCCGGTGCGGCGAGGAACGGCACCGACGCGAACAGCAACACGAGGTCGTTGTGCAGGATCTTTCCCCGGCTCGCCCGCATCCCGGCCAGCAGGAGGAAGCACACCCACGCCAGGATGAACACGAGCCGGCGCCGCCAGCCGAGCGCCGACGCCACCGCAAGCGCGGTGCCCACGACTTGAATCGCGACGATGACGCCCAGCGCCGGCATGCTGTCGAGCCACCGGAGGAACGGCACCGGGCGGAACAGTGCCGGCGGCTGCCCGGCCAGCTGCCAGTACGGGCCCAACGCGACCCGCAGCGCGATGAGGACCGCCAACCCGGTCCACACGACAAGGAGCCGGGCGCCCGACTCGGGGCCGGACAGGGCGTCGTCGAGGCGGCGCAGGAGCCGGGCGGTCACGGCCCGGCCTCCGCGCATTCGTATCGCAGCTCTGGGTCGCGTTCGAGCGCGACGTCGCCATCCGTCTGTCGCAGACTCTCGTCCACCCGGTAGACCCGAACTGACGCGACCTCCTGGCCCTCGTCCCGCACGCCGCCGGCGATCGCCTCGCAGATCTCCTCCCGCTCGTCGCTCGAGTAGCCGGGAAAGCGGGCGAGGAGCAGCTCGACGTGCCGGTACCCGAGCGGCAGGTCGTTGGGGTCGACGATGGTCTCTTCGCCGTCAGGAGCAACGGTTGCGACCTCCCACCCGACGCGCGAATCGGTCCGGACGCGGCTGAACAGACGCCAGCCGGTGAACGGCCACCACTCGATACCGACGAGCCCGCACACCAGGAGCGCGGCCAGCAACCCCGTCACCAACGCCCGCGGACCCGGTCGAACCGAAGCGGAGCTATCCATTCGCTCGCTTATAGTCGACGCCCTACCCCCGAACCATGCAGGTCGAGACCTCTTCCCGCGCGCGTCCCGACACCGTCTCGGTGCCAGCATCGCGCCGCGCTCCGAGGTGGTGGTGGTTCGATACTGCCCTGCTCGGCGTCGCAGCCGCGCTCCTCCGGCTGCCGGCGCTGCTTGCACCACGCGAACTCACCTACGACGACGCCGTCTACGGCTCGATCGCACTCGCCATGCGCCAGGGGTTCCTTCCCTACCGCGACATCCTCTCCAGCCAGGGGCCGCTGTTCTTCCCCCTCGTGTTCATCGCCGATCTCATCGGCTTGCGGACACTCAACGCGCCGCGGCTCCTGAGTGTCGCCGCCGGCATCGTCCTCACCCTCGCGGTGTACGCAATTGTTCGCCGGACCACCGGACGGACCGCGGCCATCGTGACGGCTCTCGTCGTCACGATCAGCGGATCGGTGCTCCGCACCACCGCCGGGCTCACCGGCGACGGGCCCGCGATGGCGCTGGCGGTCACGGCGGTGGCGCTGGCGCTCCGCTACTGCGAACAGCCGACGCGCGGCCGCGCCGCCGCGGTCGGCGTCGCTGCCGGAGCAGGCTTGGCCATGAAGCTGATCATCGCTCCGGTCGCGGTACCGCTCGTGATCCTGCTGCTCTGGCGGCGGCGCCCGAAGGACATCGTGCTCTCGGGCAGCATCGCGCTCGCGATGCCCGTGCTCCTCGCGTTGCCGTGGGGCGCGTCACGGGTATGGGAGCAATCAGTCGTGTTTCACGCCGACGCCGAGCGCCAGCGCGACTACGGGTTCAACTGGGAGGCTTTGCGGCTCACCCTGTGGTACCGAGACCGGCTCGTTCTCGCCGTGGTCGCGATCTCCGTGATCGCGCTGATCGTGCTCCTCATTCGCCGGAAGCCGATGTTCGCCCCCAACATCGATGATCCTGGTACTCCCCCGAAGCTGCTGCTCGCAACCGCGTACTTCGGCTGGATCGCGGTGCTGTTCGCCGAGCTCATGCTCGAGGCATGGCAGTTCAGCAACCACATGGCGCACCTCGTGCCACCACTCGCCCTGCTCGCCGCGCTGTGGTCGGCGCCGGCACTGGTCGTCGCGGCCGCCGCGCTCCTGATCCTGCCGGGCGAGTACCAGTACATCCGCCCGATGGTCTGGCCGAACACCTACGGCGAACAACGTACTGCGGCCATGGACGCGCTCGACGATCTCCCCGAGAACGCCTGGGTCGTCACCGACGCGCCCGAGTTGGTGTGGAGATCAGGTCACGTCATCCCACCC
>JBOGFL010000140.1:0-1831 GCA_050743285.1 Acidimicrobiia bacterium | reverse complement strand
GGGCCGGCCGCCGCCCGGCGCGCCGCCGACAAGGCCCGGGCGGCGTCGCCCGCCCGGCACTCGGCCGCACCGCGCTTGTCCTCGAGCTCGGCCGAGTGCTGGTCATGAGTCTCCAGCCGCAAGATCTGGGCGCGCGCTTCGTCGGCGTACGCCACCACCCGTTCGAGGGTGACGCCGTATTTCCGCATCAGCTCTCGCAACAGCGTGCGCCGGGCTCGCACCTCCTCGAGCCGGCCCGGGTCGTCGGCGACCCGTTCCGCGGCGGCGCGCAACTCGGCCGCGACATCGGCGAGCTCTGCTTCGGCGGCGCGCAGACGTTCCCCGAGTTCCACGAACGGCACCCGGTCAGCAACGCGCTGACGAGCCCGTCCGACCGCATCGAGCGACGGTCCTTCGATGTCGGCGTAGGCGCCCAGCAAGGCGTCGCGATGGGCGGCGGCGTCGTCGAGCAGCGCCTCCTCGGCTTCGAGGGCGACGTCTTCGGACGCTTCGAGCACGCCGGCGCGCTCGATCTCGTCGAGCTGGTACCGAAGCAGGTCGACCTCGCGGGCGCGGCTCCGGGCGTCTCCGCCGAGCGCCGCGAGCTGTTCGGTGAACGCGCGACCCTCGGCGCGAGCCGTGCGGTACGCGGCCCGCGCGTTCATCGCGTCCGGACCCGCGTAGCGATCGAGAGCGTGGCGCTGGACTGCGGGCTCGAGGAGCGACTGATGCGAGTGCTGTCCGTGCAGGTCGACCAATCGGCGGCCCATGTCAGCGAGTTCCCCCACTGTTGCGAGCCGGCCGTCGATGTAAGCGCGACTCCGACCATCAGTGGGGACGACGCGCGTCAGCACAACCTCGTCGCCGCGCTCGGGGTCGCTGAAGCGACCTTCGACACGCGTCTCCTGCGCTGCGGGGCGGACGCGGCTCGTGTCGGCACGACCACCGACGAGGAGCTCGATCGCTTCGACGATCAGGGTCTTGCCCGCACCGGTCTCGCCGGTGATCGCGGTGAGACCGGGCTGGAACAGCAGCGTCAGCTCGTCGACGATTCCCAGGCTCTCGACGCGTAGCTCGAGCAGCACCGAGCGCTACCGGTCAGCCAGGCCGAACTTGGCCTTGAGGATCTGGTGGAAGTCGCGCGGCCCGAACGTGACAAACCGGGCGGGCCGCGGACCCCCGCTACACGCGACGCGGTCGCCGGCCCGCAGTTCTCCGAGCTCCCGACCGTCGATCGTCAACACGACGGGCCGTTCATCGGTGACCTCGAACGCGAGCTCCTCGTCGGGCGCGAGAACGAGCGGACGATCGAAGAGCATGTGGGGCGAGATCGGCGTGAAGAGCAGGCACCGATGCTCGGGCGAGACGATCGGACCGCCCGCCGAGAACGAGTACGCGGTTGATCCAGTGGGGGTCGCGACGATCGCGCCGTCGGCAGCGTAGGTGGTGAAGAAACGTCCGTTGATGGCGACGGCCAGGCGAACCAGGCGGCCGGTCTTCGACTTCTCCAGCACCGCCTCGTTGAGCGCCGACCACCGACCCGCAGCCGGACCGGACGACGTCACCGTGACGTCGAGCGTCATCCGTTCGACGATTGTGTAGTCGGCCGCGAGCACCCGCTCGAGGGCGGCATCGAGATCGTCGGCCTCGACCTCGGGCAGGTAGCCGAGGTCGCCGCAGTTCACGCCGAGGACGGGAATGCCGGCGGTGTCGACGAGGTCGACCGTGTAGAGCATGGTTCCGTCGCCACCGATGCTGACGACGAGATCGAGCCCCTCCGTGAACTCGCGGTCCTCGACCGCGTGGTCCGGGAGCCCGACGGCGGCGGCGTCGCGGTCGGGGACGCGAACCG
>JBOGFL010000139.1:0-6144 GCA_050743285.1 Acidimicrobiia bacterium | reverse complement strand
CCTCAAGACGATGCTGTACACGGACGCGCGGCTACTCCGGTCGCCAATCCTTCTTGACGCGCTGCTTCACCTTGACTCACAAGGCGACCCGCCGGTGCTGCACTCGTTGTGTCACGACGCGGTGTCTGAGGGTTGGGGTCGCGCTGAGGGGTGTCGCTACCTCGCACAGAATGGAACGGCCCGGGATGCGGACGACCAATTGCTCGAGGCCGTCATCTTCCACGCCGCGCCCGGAGGATGGTCGATGTTCCGCACACGCGGCGAGCCGACTGCGCTCCTCCACTTCCATGCATTGGTGCCGGATGCTGTCGAGGCGAAGATCGGGGGGCTTCTTCGGCATGGCGAGGCATGGCGGCGTGCCACCGGGGCAGCAGCTGCACGGGTGGTGCTCGATAGCGACCATGGCGCCGGGCTTCGGCTGCTCTCGTCTCTGCTGGACGGTCTTCGCTACCACGAGGACTGGGGCGACCACGACGAAGCGGCAGGCGAGATCGCGTCGGCAGTTGCGAGTCTCCTGCGCGATGACCCGATTGCTGTCGATGCGGCCATCGCCGCGAGGTGGCCTGGAGCCAGCGCCGAGTACCGAAGGCGGCTGATTGACTGCTACGACTCGCTGGCTCGGCATGCTGCGGAGCCTTTGGCGGCTGACGCCGCACGTGTGGTGCTTGCGCGTGCCGTGTCATCGCTGTCCGAGCCGACATTGGAGACCCACGACTTCGAGGAGGACTACCAAGGCCGCGCGTCAGATCTGCTCAAGCTCGCAGTTCCTGTATCGCCGACGGATGTCCTGTCACCCGACGTTCTTCTGGGGCTTCTGCTCGCGTGGCTGGAAAGGGAGCGCGAGTTCCACGAGGCGGACCCGACGGGCCCACTTGGAGTCCTGGAGAAGATGGGTGGGGAGGCCCGACTCGGAGGCCTTGTTCGTGACATTGCCGACGCGGTTGTTCTAGTCGGCCATCGCGACCCCGGTGGGTTTCTCGCGTCCTGCCGCGAGCTGTACGCGGGAACCGAGTCGACGCCAGCGGTGCGCGCTGAGATCGTGAGGATGGCGGGGCGCGTGGCGAAGGGCTCACCGGCCCACATCAACGACGTCCTGCCCCTGATCTACACGGCGATGCTCGGTGACGACCAAGGCGTACGTGCTGCAGGCGTCGAGGCTACGGAGCACGTGATGCGTGCGCTGCCCGCGGAGAGCATCCCTCCCTTGCTGGCGGAGGCGGTCGTCGCCGGCCTCAACGATCAGTACCTGGTTGTGGTCGCCACAGCGATCAAGGCGGTGCACTGCGTTCCAGCTGACCTGATCGACCATCGGGCAGCGGCAGTGCAGCTCCTGCTCGCGGCTCGTGCGTACGCCGCGGATCGCCTGCGCGATCAGATGGTCCAGGACGCCCTTGGTGCTGCGTATCTGCTTAGCCGCGACGACAACGAGTTGGCCGAGCCTGTTCGGTCGATTGCGCTCGAGGTCATCAAACTCATGCCGGCGTACAACGCGCGAGAGACGCTTCATCGGAACCGTTGGCTGGAAGGCAGCGACACGTGGGTCGACACCGCGATCCATTCGCTGCGGCTCGACGTCGATTGGCAGTACGAGCACTTGGGCGATGACGACAAGGAGGCTGTGCTCGCGCAACTTGCGCGCCGTCGACTCACGGATCGACAGATCGACGCTCTCGCCGAGGTCGAGGCGGAGGCCGGCAAGTACGACCGTCGCAGGTCTCTCTTGGCGGCGGACGTGCTCAGCGAGGTTGGACGCCCCGACTTGAGCGTGAAGGTCATCGACGCGTTCCTTGCCACGGTGCCTGACACAGTCGAGAAGCGAGGCTTGCGTACGTCGGTCGAGCTGACGTTGCTCGTATATCGGTTGGAGGCAGCGATCCAGTCCGGCGACACCGATGCTCGACGCGAGACGGTGGAACGACTCGAGGAACTGTGCGACGCCGCATGACGACCGAGTCGCCTGATGTTCCTGCGCTCATTCGTGCTCGCAGCGAACTTGTCGATGTGCTCAACGCGGTAGCTGAGGGGTCACGCGACGTCGATGCGCTAGAGGCCGCGGTCAAGCGCTACAACGCCGTCGCCGTTCGTGGGCCTGAAGGCGACGTCGTCACCGCATACTCGGAAGCGCTCGAGGCAGCTGTCCACGCCGTTCGGTGGACGGACGCGTCGTGGCGAGCAGCGGAAGGGGCGGAGAGACACGCGACGGCAGCGCGCCTACGAGCGGCACAACTCCTCGCACGCGCAAGCGATGGCTGGCCAGAGGGATTGAGGGACGCGGTGGCGGACCTCGAGAACCTGACCGAGCATGACATGCCGGCGCGCGCTGCAGCCTCGCTGAGTCGCGTCTCGCCTCCGGTGCGTCTGACGGACTTGTTCAGAGGCACGAAGGGTCGGCCGTACGTCGGACGCGAACCGGACGAATCCGGGGTACCCGCCGTCGCGTTGATGATGCGTCTGCATGGAGAGCCGGTCATGAGGCCGACGATCCTGCAGCCTGGCGCGCTTCACCACTTGGAGGTGGAGGCGCGCATCACCGAATGGCCGGAGGTCGCGGATGCTTTGGAGATCACGTTCATGAGCGTGCACCCACGTGACTTCCTCTATGTGTCGGACGTTCGGTTCACGCAGGATGCGTTGACCCAGCAGTTCGAGATCCGCCTGGCTGGCGCGAGGCCCCCCGGCGACCCGCCGCTCGAGCTCACAGCGCGAGCGAGCTTCCTGGGTGCCGGCGGTCCGTTCGACGCGCGCCTCGCCGGCAACACCACGCTTGAGATCCTGACCTTTGATGCGGGTACAGCCGCGCCTGTCAACATCCCAACTGCCGCACTGCGGCTACAGCAGATGATGGGGGAGCTCAGCAACGCGCTGCCGCAGCTCAGTGTCGATGACCATCGGGACGCGCGCCTCCTCCTCGAGGGGGTTGTGACCTTCGCGCACACGGTGCTTGACGATCGTCTCGGCCAGCAGGAGGAGATCGACGAGGCGTGGTTCCAGCGCGAGTTGCGGTTCTTTCTTCAGGCGAACCCACAGATCGGCGCCCGGCTCGGGGAACGGGTCGGTCGCGCCGGAGGGACGACGGACCTCGTGCTCGGCAACATTGTTCTTGAGTTGAAGGTCGAGAAGGAATCCTCGATCTCGCTGACCACTGCGTGCTCGCGATATGGCGCCCAGGCGACGCAGTACGGCTCGGCCGGTGATTCACAGGTTTCGTTGCTGGCGGTGTTGGATGCATCTCCAAAGCGCGCGCCGGCCGGAGTCATGGGAAACGAGATGGGATGGGCGTATCCCGACGTTGCGAGCGGCCCAAATCCGCCGTTTCCTTCCCTCGTCGGAGTGGTTGTCGTGCGAGCCGGGTTTCCGCGACCGAGCGACTTCAGCCGCTGATGCGCTAACGGCGTCAAGACCCGAGGACCAGTCCGCCGATGAGCTCTGCCGCCTCATCGTGCAGCGTCGGCGCGACGTGGCTGTAGATCCCGAGTGTGATGGCGATCGTCGAGTGGCCGAGCCGCTCCTGCACGACCCGTGGGTGGATGCCGCGCTCCAGTGCCAGTGTTGCCCAGGTGTGCCGCAGTCCCTTCAGAGTCAGCGGCGGGACCCCCGCCCTCCGAACCCGGCGGACGAACGCGGCGCTGACGGCATCGGGCTTGAGGCATGAGCCATCCGGGTGATGGAACACAAGACCACGTTCGTCGAAGTCGGGACCGACCAGCATGCGCTCCTCGAGAGACCGCCTTCGGTGCTCGCGCAGCACCGCGATGGTGCCGGCGTCGAGTGCGATCGGCCGACGGCCGCGCGCAGTCTTCGGTTCTCCGACGGTCACTTTGCTCCGGACCTGGATGATCGTCTGCATGACGCGCAGGCGGCCGGCATCCACGTCCACGTCAGACCAGCGGAGCCCCAGCGCCTCGCCCCGACGCATCCCAGTCGTCGCGAGGAGGGCCCACAGCGCGTGGAACCGATCGTCGGACGCCGATGACGCGGCGAGGAACTCGCGCAGCGTCGCCGCGTCCCAGGAATAGACCCCGTCGGACTTCTGTCCGCCCCGAGGCGGATCGGCAGCGTCAGCCGGGTTGCGGGCGAGTCGGCCCCACCGGACAGCGTCCTTAAGCGCGCGGTGCACGATGGTGTGGACGTAGTTGACCGTGCGCCGATCGAGCTGTGCGCCGATGCCGCCCGCGTCGCCATTCACGTGACGCCGCAGCAGGCATGCGAGCGTGTCCTTCGTGATGTGGTCGGCCTCGGGCGATTCCGCCCGCAGGCGTTCGGCCGTCCCTGCCAAAGTCAGCCCCTCGGTGCGCAGCTCGAGCGCTCGGTCGATGACCTCGGCCGAGTACCCACGCCCGGTACGCGAAGGCCGCCGCCGCCCGTTTGCAAGGAGATAGGCGTACAGACCGTTGAGTGTGCCGGCGTCGATCTTCGTGAGCCGAACGCTTCCCACGTGAGCGATCACATGGTTCCGCATGTTGCGGGCGTACGAGTCGAACGTCGACGGTCGCAACGTCGGCTCGATTGCGCGCAGCCATTCTTCCAGGAACTCGGCGAACGTCTGCTGCGACGGCTCGACGTACTCGCCGCGATCCAACTTCGAAAGCAGGTCGACCCGTGCGCGCTCAGCTTCGCGCTTGGTGTGGTAGCCCGAGTGCCACTTTTGGCGACGCCGACCGGTGGCGGGGTCGGGGTCGAGCTCGATCTTGACGTAGTAGCGGTCGCCCTTCCTCACCACTGAGCCGCGCATGGCTACTCCTCCTTGTCGGCGTTGTCGCGTTCGCCGGCGCACTGGGACGTGGATCGCAGGTAGCCGGCAGGGCCCAGCGCTTTGACCTTCGATGCGAAATCGGCAAGGAATTCTGCGACCTCGTCGAGGCGATCGCCATACTCGACTTCGACCTCGCGCAGACGCTGCCTTCGCCAGGCCCGGAACTGCTGGTGCCAGTTCCGCTGCGCCTCTTCAGGACCGAAGATGGCGGCGAGCACCTCGTCGGCTGCCTCGGGGTTGTCGATCTTGATCTCAGCGAGCCGGGCGTCAACGGCTTCGAGCTGCGCCTCGGTTCCGAGGAGGCTCCGCCACAACTCGGCCACGGGTCGCTGCGTGTCGGCCAGCTCGGCGAGGCCACTGGCGGGCGGTGGGATGAAGAAGTACGCGATCGGCACGTCGAACACGACCGACATCAGGTACAGCTCGTGGGCGTCGAAGCGGCGCCGTCGCTCTCCGTCGAAGCCGCGTTCCATTGCCGAGATCGATGCCTGCGGCAGCTGGTGGCCGGTGAGCATTGCCAGCTTGTCGGCGACAGCCTGCTGGGTCATGCCTCGACGCTCACGGATTGCCTTGACGTTGTAGGAGACCACGGCGTTGACATCGAGGCCAGGGGCCTCGGTCGGTCGGGAGGGCTCGGACTGGCGCTTCCGGGGGCGGACCATCGGGTTCCTCAATCCGTGCTGTTGTGCTTGACAACGGTATCACATAAGCGCGATAAGTACACGCCGTTGTGTTTCTCAGCCTGGAGGAGTGTGCCCATGGCAGATCCCATGAAGTTCCTGACCGTCGAGCAGGCGGCGAAGCTCCTGCAGCTTGGCCGGTCGAAGACCTACCAACTGACGGTCGAGTGGGAGCGCACCAGCGGACGGTCGGGCATCCCGTTCGTCTGGTTCGGCAACCAGAAGCGAGTCCCCCTCGACGCGCTCTTGCGCTGGGTCGACGACAAGCTCGACCCGACGGCCGCGTGAAACGAGCGATGCCGGCTGGCGCTCGCGCCGCGGCACTGCGCCGCGAGCTCGGTCCAGTGGCGTGGTGCGCGCTCGAGTGCCTCATCGAACGATCCGACGACGGCCGCACCACCGCAGCGACAGTGCGCGCGGTCGCCACCGACCTCGGCGTCGCCAAGAACACGGCCCACCGCGCGGTCGCGACCCTGACGCGAGCCGGGCTCGTCGAGCCGGTCCAAACACGCGACAGGAACGGCAAGTTCAGGCCTGGCCACTACCAGCTTCACCTTTGCAACCTCCTTGTCGCCACGCCACGCGCCCGCTCACATCGCGCGCCCACATCACCTCACCGCCAGCTCAGCCTCCTCCCCCGCAGCTGACCCATGCCAACTCCCCACTTCATCCCACCCCGAACCCATCAGCACGACAGACAAGTGCCCGCCG
>JBOGFL010000138.1:0-1998 GCA_050743285.1 Acidimicrobiia bacterium | reverse complement strand
CCGCTCGCCTCGTCGGCGCTGGTGGGCAGGCCGCCCCGCCGGTCCGCGGTGACGAACAGCACGGTCCCGGTGTGGTCGAGCGCGGCCCGCAGGGACCCGACGCCGGACCGGACCGCGCCGCCGGTGTCGATGGCCGGGATCTCGCGATCGAGCCGCAGCGCGGCGTGAATGGTGGAAGCGTTGCTCTTCTCGAGGTAGGCGGGGTCGGCGGTGGCGAACCAGAGCGCACCGGGCGACGCACCCCCCGCGTTGTGCAGAGCGAGCCGGGCCGCCTCCACGCCCATCGTCGTCGTGTCCTCGTCGTATGACGCGACCGAGCGCGTACCTTTCCCGCCCCCGCTCCCGAACGTCGCCGCAATCGCGGCACGGTCGAGTCGGCGGTACGGGACGTAGCCGGCGGCCCCGGAAATCCCTCGCACGGCCCCGCAGTGTAGGTGACGGGGCCGTCAGGCTTACGATGACCCGAGGGAGAAGAGGAGAACCAGATGCGGTTGGGTGAGGTCGCCAACGAGGGGGCGCTGAGGTACGGCAAGCCGCTGGAGGGCGTACGCGTGCTCGCGGCCGAGCAGATGCAGGCGCTCCCGTTCGGCACCCAGTTGCTGGCCCGCATGGGCGCGGAGGTCGTGAAGGTCGAGCACCCCGACGGCGAGTCGGGCCGCGGGGCGCTGCCGGCCATGATCGATCCCGACGGACGGCGCTGCGGGGCCACGTTCCTGAGAAACAACCTCGACAAGCGCAGCGTGGGGATCGACCTCAAGAACCCCCGCGGGCGCGAGTTGTTCCTCTCGCTCGTCCCCCACTTCGACGTGGTCGCCGAGAACTTCAAGTCGGGGACGATGGACCGGCTCGGCCTCGGCTACGCCGACATCGCCGAGGTGCACCCCGGCGCGATCTACCTGTCGATCTCGGGCTTCGGGAATGCCCCGTCGCCCTACTCGGGTTGGCCCGCGTACGCGCCGGTGGCGGAGGCGATGTCGGGGCTGTACGAATACAAGCGTGAGCCCGGTCGGCCGCCGGTGGTCGGGCCCGCCGGCGCGCTGGGCGACACCGCCACCGCGCTCTTCGGAGTGATCGGCGTGCTCGCCGCGCTGCGCCACCGCGACCAGACCGGCGAGGGCCAGATGATCGATGTGTCGATGTTCGACGCCATGGTGGCGATGGCCGACATCGTCGTGAACTTCCATTCGATGGGCTACCGCCCCCAGGGAACGCCAAACCTCATCATGGGTGGCTTCGAAGCGTCCGACGGCTGGTTCATCGTGCAGGTGGGCCGCGAGCACCAGTTCGAGCGGCTGGCCAATCTCATCGGTCATCCCGAGTGGCTCGACGACTCGCGCCTGGCGACGCGTCAGGGTTGGGGCGAGCACATCGAAGACGTCATCCGCCCCGGGATCGAAGGGTGGGCGTCGACGATGACGAAGCTCGAGGCGTGCAAGGCGCTGAGCGCGGCCGGGGTTGCGGCAGGGCCCTGCTACGACGCGGACGACGTCATTGCCGACCCACACGTCGCCGACCGCAACATGATCATCGAGATCCCCCGTACCGACGAGATCGAGGAGCCCGTCCTCACCGTCGGCAACCCGATCAAGATGTCGAAGGTCGCCGAGGGCCCGGACGTGCGCCCGCCCTGGACCGGCGAGCACACCGACGACGTCCTCTGCGCCGAGCTCTCCTTGAGTGACGCAGAACTCTCCGAGCTCCGCTCGGAAGGTGTCATCACCTAACGCCTCACAGCACCTCGTCGTTGTGCTCGCCGAGGCGGGGGCCGGCGGTGCGGATCTCGCCCGGCGTCTCGGACAGCTTGGGGACCGGGGCGACCATCGATATGTCACCGAGGCCCTCGTCAGTGACGGTGACGATGTCGCGGCGGGCGGCGACGTGCGGGTCCGCGATCAGTGCCTGCAGGTCGTTGACGGGCGCCGCCGGGATGCGCTGCGCGAGCAGCTGCGCGAGGGCATCGTCGCGCGAGCGGTCCGCGACCCACGCCGCGACCAGCGC
>JBOGFL010000137.1:0-4126 GCA_050743285.1 Acidimicrobiia bacterium | reverse complement strand
CGATGACTACAACCTGGAGCGACCGCACATGTCGCTTCGAGATCGGACCCCGGCCGAAGCCCGCGCCGAGGCCCTCAACCCACACAATCGTGCAGCCTGACCGTCAACCAAAACAGGGGTCACTACGGTCGGAATGCGCAACGGTCTGGCCCTTGGGCGGGCGACGCCGCCAGCGGGCCATGTCAAGCGCGTCGCAAACCAGCTCGGCGCGCAGGTGATCGGCGATCGACCAGCCCACCACGCGTCGCGACCAGGCGTCGAGCACGACCGCGAGGTAGACGCGGCCGCCGGCGGTGGGGTGCTCGGTGATGTCGGAGACCCACAGCCGGTCCGGGCCGGTCACGGTGAAGCGCCGGTTGACCAGATCGTCGGCGGAGTCGGCGGCCGGGTTGCGTTTCGTGCCCCCGCGCCGTCGACGCCGATAGACGCCTTCAAGGCCGGCTTGGCGCATCAACCGCTCCACCCGCTTGCGGCCCACGCGGACGCCGGCGCCGAGGCGCAGCTCGGCATGCACCCGCGGTGAGCCGTGGGTGCCTTGGGATTGGCGGTGCACCTCGACGATCTTGGTGCTCAACACACGATCGTCGAGGCTGCGTCGACACGGTGCGTGCTGGGCGGCTTGCCAGCCGTAGAAGCCGGAGGTCGTCACCTTCATCGCTCGGCAACACGCCGCGACGGGCAGGTCCGAGCAACGCTCGGCGATGAAGGCGAAGATCATTTTGGGAGGACGTTCTCCTCGGCGAAATACGCCGTCGCGCGCTTGAGGATCTCGTTCTCCATCGCCAACATGCGGTTCTCGCGCCGCAGCTTCACCAGCTCGCGACGTTCGTCTGCGCTCAGCCCCTCACGACGCCCGGCATCGACGTCGGCCTGCGACATCCAGCGACGAAGACACGACTCCGAGATCCCCAGGTCCTTGGCGATCCGCGCGATTGGCTTCGCACGCTCAAACGCAAGCTCGACCGCGCGTTGACGGAACTCCGGCGGGTGCGCAACAGGCATCCGAACTCCTTCCCGAGAGGCCACAAGCCTCCCAGACTCGGTGTCCGGAAAACCGGGGGAAGCTCACGGTGTGTGTCGAGGATTTGGCGGGGTGTGCGGCCGCGCATGAAGTCGGACTTGTTGGGTCGGCGGGTGTTGTAGGTGACGAGCCAGGAATTGATCTCGGCGCGGAGTTGGGTGAGGCGATCGAATCGTCGCCGGTGGAACGCGGGACGCCAGCATTCCTGGAGGGCGGTGCCTTGGAACCGTTCACAGACCGCGTTGTGGTTCGGGGACCGAGGCGGCGTGCGGTGATGGGCGATCTCGAGCTCGCCGAGATGGCTCGTGAACGCCTTGGCGGCGAACTCGGGACCGTTGTCGGTCAACACGCTGGTGACCGTCACGCCGAGGCGGCGCAGCTTGCGGATCACCCGGTCGACGAAGCCGGCTGCGGCCTGGGCGCTGGAAGGCCCGATGAAGACCTCACAGATCGCCCAGCGGGTCGCGGTGTCGACCGCGGTGAGCTGCCAGACCGGCCCGACGCCTTTGAGCTTGCCGATGAAGAAGCTGTCCAGGGCAACCAGGTCGCCAGGACGGGCGGCGAAGTGGCAGAAGCCGAACGGCCCTCCCGCGCCGGGTCGGTGACCAACCCGGTCGTCGCCGCGGTCAGCTGCGCCAACGCGGCGACGCGTTGGCGGCGCCGGCCCAGCCCGGAGCGGTTCAACAGCTTCTGCACATCGCTTCGCGACATGGCAAAGCCCGCTCGGCGAGGATCTCGGCGTAGCGATCCGCCCCCAACGTCGGGCGCACCACCGCCTCGGCCAACAGCTCCTCGACGACCCACGTCGGAGTCGCGTTCGGCATCGCCGGCGCCCGCCTGGCCTTGGGCATCAACGCATCCAGCCCGTAGGCGGCGGCCAGACGCATCCAGTCGTGGATCGTCTTGCGGCTCACCCCGAACACCCGGCTCGCCTCCGCCACCGACGTCTTGGCGGCATGCTCCAACACCCGGACACGACGATGGAAGATGATCTCCGAAGGGGTCATGGCAGTGGGCTCCTCTGGCTCTTTGGTCAGAACCACAGGGTCCACTGCCACCCCCCTCGAGTAGTGGATGTGCAACCTCAACTCGTAGAGCCGAAGGCCTAGGGGATGACCGGGGTGCAGGCGACGAGGACGGTGCGCTCGAGGCCGGACTCGCGGTGCTCGTGGGCCTCGAGGTACTTCGGCGACGACACCATCTCGATGAAGGCAGCGCGGGACGGGTATTCGACCAGCGCGACCTGGTCCCAGTCTTCGTCGGGGTCGCCGATCAAGATCTGGTCGGCGCGGCCCGCCCACAGCACCGTGCCGCCCCGTTCCTCGACCATGCGCACCGCGGCGTCGCCGTAGCGCCCGTAGGCGTCGGCGCCGGTGCCGTCGCCGTCCTCGGCCTGGGTCTTGAACTTGAGCAGGTTGAGCATGACGACCGGGCCCTCGTCGGGTGCCGACGCCAGCGCCTCGAACTGGGCCCGGTTGGGTGTGATCGACATCTCGTTTCCTCTCGTATCGCTTGACGACCGGCGCCGACCCTACGATAGTTGCACTCACAGTGCAACCAGTTGGGGGAGGAGTCATGGGTCGCAAGATCCTGTTCGTCACCACCGATCAGCAGCGCTACGACGGCCTCGGGTGCAACGGCGGGGAGATCGCCCGCACGCCGGTCGTCGACCGGCTGGCGGCGGACGGCATCAGCTACCACCGGGCGTACAACCAGAACGTGGTGTGCATGCCGGCACGCTCGACGATGGTCACCGGTCAGTACGTGAGTACGCACGGCGTATACGCCAACGGCGTGCCGCTCCCGCCCGAGACGCCGACGATCGCCGGCCACCTGCACGCGAGCGCCGGATACCGCACCGCGCTGATCGGCAAGGCGCACTTCGAGCCGGGGCTCGACCTCGAGATGAAGTTCCGCGAGAACCAGCTCGCACGCGACGACTCCACCGGTCCGTACCGCGGCTTCGAGCACATGGAGCTGGCGATGCACGGCCCGTACGTGCTGTGGCACTACGGAAAATGGCTGCGGTCGGTCGACCGTGACGCGGCCAAGGGCTTCTATCAGCTCTTCGACGCGTCAGGAATGCGGGGCGACTCCGGCGGCGACACCGGCGCGCCGCAGGTCGCCGTCAACCCGATCCCGCGCGGCGAGTATCACACCGACTGGGTTGCCGACCGCACGATCGCGTATCTCGACGCGCTCGACCCGGACGACGACTGGTTCGTGTGGATGAGCTTTCCCGATCCGCACCACCCGTGGGACCCGCCCGCGTCGGAGCTGAAACGGGTCCCGTGGCGTGACCTCGATCTGCCGGCCGGCCACCCCGGCACCCCCGAGAGATGCGAGAAGATCCTGGCCGGCAAGCCCTGGCACTGGCGGGCGTGGTTCGAGGGCACATTCGACAACGTCGAGGGTGGACCGACCACGTTCGTGCCCGCGCAGATGACCCACGACCAGGTGCGTGAGGTGAACGCGATCACCCACGTCGAGAACGAGCTCATCGACGAAGCACTCGGTCGGGTCTTGCGGCGAATCGACGAGCGCGGCTGGGGCAACGACACCGACGTGATCTTCACCACTGATCACGGCGAGCTCCAGGGCGACTTCGGGCTCCTCTTCAAGGGCCCGTACCACGTCGACGCGTTGATGCGACTCCCGTGCGTGTGGCGACCGGCGCCGGCGGTCGGGGTCGCGCCGGCTACGATCGACGACCCCGTCGGCCAGGTGGATCTGGCGCCGACGTTCTGCGAGATCGCGGGCGTGCGGGCCGCCGAATGGATGCAGGGTCGCCCGCTGCCGAGTGTTCCCGACCCGACCCGCGAGCGGATGATCACCGAGTGGGAGAGTCAGTTCGACGCCGTCGACATGCATCTCCGGACGATCTACCGCGACGGATGGGTCTGCACGACCTACGGCGCGGGCGGCCCCGGCGGCGTCTACGACGGTGACGAAGGTGAGCTCTACGAGCTGGCGGCCGATCCGAACCAGTGGGAGAACCGATGGGCCGACACCGGCTGCCGGGCAATCCGCGACGACCTCGTCGTCGACCTGCGCGACCACCTGCCACCGGAGCACGAGCCGCGCCTCGCGGTCGCGGCGCCGGCA
>JBOGFL010000136.1:0-3367 GCA_050743285.1 Acidimicrobiia bacterium | reverse complement strand
GGCTCTGCCTGTGGGACGTCGCCTACGACTGAGCCCCGGCGACGCGGCGGGATCAGCGAAAGCGCTCTCCGAGGTAAATGAACCCGTAACCCTCGTCGCGGAACGTGATGCCCGCGTCGCGAAGGTGGACACCCCAGTCGCCTCGCACGGTGGGGTCGGTCTCCTCCATTCCGTGGTCGGCGACGAGCACGAACGCGGTGTCGTCGAAGACGCCAGCTCGCTCGACCGCGGTCATGATCTCGCCCAGACGGCCGTCGCTGTCGCGCACCGAAGCCGCCGCGACTTCCGAGTGTGGGCCCCCTTCGTGGAATGCCGAATCGGTGAGCGTGAAGTTGCACCACATGAAACGGGGGACCGGGTACGACTGGTCCTGGAACTCGCCGGCGAGGATTCCGGTCGCCTGATCGACTCCCATGTGGTCGACGACCGACGACCAGGAGTAGTCCTTCGACGGGCGCACGAAGCGCTCGGTCGTGTGCGGAAGACCTTCGGGCGACTCCGGGATCGGCGGTACCTGCCCCCGGCGGAAGAAGTCGAAGGTCGAGTAGTCGGCGCCGACGTCGCACGGCTCGTTGACCGACGCGGTGAACGCGTCGGGCCAGGTGCGATGCACGGCGTCGTGGATCGATTCGACGCCGTCGTTGAGATGCCGCATGGCGGTCGGCCACGTGCGGCTCGAGTTCGTGATGATCTGCTCTGCGGTCCGGCGGTCGTACCACGCGTTGTGGAGGATCCCGTGATGACCGGGCAGCCGGCCGGTGAGGATCGACGTGTGGTTCGCGAGCGTCACCGTTGGCAGGCCCGCCATCGCCCCATGTTCGTAGGCGGTGCCCATCTCGATGAGGCGGGCGACGTGCGGGGCTTCACCCGACGCGGCCATGTCGTAGAGCACGTTGGGGTTGGTGCCGTCGAACAGCACCCCGACGACAAGGCGCGGCGCGGCGGCGTCGGCGTCGACGACCTCGTCCAGCACGTCGCCGTCTGGTGCCGAGAGCGGTTTGCCGTCGGGTCCCGACGCGCAACCGAGCAGGGCGGCAACCGTCGGGGCCACGTCGACGAGCCGGGCCGCCCGCGGCGCCATGCCCTCGGCCCGAACGCCGGCGCCGGCGATCACCAGTGGGGCGCGTGCCTGCACCACGTCGAGCGAGCCGTGCTCGCCGCGGTGCCCGCCCTGGTCCTCCCAGTTGTGGGCGGCCGAGTGGATCACGCAAAGGTCGGGCGCACACGGGTGGTCGAACAGCTGCGCGACCTGCTCGTGCCCGTGCGGGTACGAGTTCTGCTTGCGCGTCGGGTAGCGGACCGCGAGCTCTTGTGCCAGCGGTGCGAACCGGTCGGTCGCCTGGTCGGCGAGCGGGTCGCGGCCCTCGGTCCCGAGGGTCTCGTAGCCGCCGTTGCCGCGGCGAAACCGGGTCCGCCCGTCGTGCGTGAGCGCCTCGTAGCCCTCGTCCCGGGCCAGCAGCACCATCTCGACGATCGGCTCGAGTGAGGCGTCGAGCAGCACTTCCAAGGCCCGCTCGGCCTCGGCCTCCCGTTCGGGCGTGAGTTCGTGGGTGGGAGCGGGCACAGAACCACACTATTTTCCCGTGGTCGCCGGCCGCATCCGGCACCCCGGGAGAACGATCGACGAAGCCGTCGTTCTCCGGCCCGATTACCGGGCCGCCCTCAGCCCGGGTATCCTTTCTCGTTGCGTTCACGGGGGTTCCCGGGAACGCCCCACCGTTCACGCGAGGCCGGTTGCGTACTTTCAGCCCCACCCCGACCGACATCGAGCGCGCCTGGCACGTCATCGACGCCGACGGCGCGGTGCTCGGACGCGTCGCCACCGAGGCGGCCACGCTGTTGCGCGGCAAGAACAAAGCAACTTGGGCACCCCACGTCGACGGTGGAGACCACGTGATCGTCATCAACGCGGCCAAGCTCGACGTGTCACTCCGCAAGCGCGAAGGCAAGCGGTATTGGCGACACTCGGGCTATCCCGGCAGCATCCGCAGCGAGACGCTGGAAAGCCTGCTCACCCGCAACCCGGAGCGGGTCGTGCGGCAGGCGGTGAAAGGGATGCTCCCGAAGACGCGGCAGGGACGTACCCAGCTGACGCGCCTGCGCGTGTACGCCGGTCCCGATCATCCCCATGCTGCCCAGCAACCGACACCGCGAGGCAACGCGTAATGCCCAAGCCCCTGATCCAAACCACCGGCCGCCGCAAGGACGCCGTGGCGCGGGTGCGCATGCGCGCCGGCAGCGGCATCGTGACGATCAACGGTCGCCAATTCGAGCGCCACTTCCCGATCCTCACGCACCGTGTTGTCGCCACCGAGGCGCTGCGTCTTACGCAGACCGCTGACGTCTACGACGTCGACGCCAGCATCCGCGGTGGCGGCGTGAGCGGTCAGGCCGGCGCACTGCGGCTCGGCATCGCCCGAGCGCTCGTCGGCCTCGACGACGAGCTCCGCTCGCAGCTGAAGAAGGCGGGCCTGCTGACCCGCGACGCGCGCGAGAAGGAGCGTCGCAAGTACGGGCTCAAGAAGGCCCGCAAGGCTCCGCAGTACTCGAAGCGCTAACCCGCCGGAGCCGATCATCCGCTTCGGAACCGACGGCATCCGCGGTGATGCCGAACGCGACCTCACGCCCGACCTGATCGCCACGCTGGGGCGTGCCGCGGCCCGGGTCATCGGAACCGAGCACCCGTTTGTCGTCGGTCGCGACACGCGTCAGTCGGGCCTGCGCATCGAAGCCGACCTCGCCGCCGGGCTCAACGGGGCGGGGGCCGACGTTCTGCGGGCCGGGGTGGTGCCGACGCCCGCGGTCGCGTGGCTGGCGCAGGCGCGCAATGCGCCGGCGGCCGTCGTCTCCGCGAGCCACAACGTCTACACCGACAACGGCGTCAAGCTGTTCGCGCCGGGCGGGAGAAAGATCCCCGACGACTCGCAGGCGGCGATCGAGGACGAACTGTCCGCGCCTCCCACGGCGACCGGGCGACCGGAGGAACGTGGTCGCGCCGCCGACTTGCCCGACGCGGCCGCCCAGTACGTGGCGCACCTCACCGGCGCGCTCAGCTCCCGCCGCCTCGACGGTCTCACGGTCGTCGTCGACTGCGCGCACGGCGCCGCGTCCGGGACTGCGCCGGCCGCGTTGCGAGCGCTCGGCGCCGACGTGACCGTGATCGCTGCCGATCCCGACGGGACCAATATCAACGACGGCTGTGGTTCGACGCACCCGCAGGCCCTGCAGGCGGCGGTGCGGGAGCGCGGCGCGGACGCCGGACTCGCGCTCGACGGCGATGGCGACCGCGTCATCGCCGTCGACGAACGGGGGCAGTTGGTCGACGGCGCCCGCATCCTGGCCGTGCTCGCGCTCGACCGCCATCGCC
>JBOGFL010000135.1:0-5087 GCA_050743285.1 Acidimicrobiia bacterium | reverse complement strand
GCCTTTGCCCGCGACCGGCGAACCGGGTGAGGTCCGCCGGATCGACGCGCCCGACGCCGAGCCGGTCGATCTGATGAAGGCGGCGGGCGGTGCGGTCGCCAAGCGGGTCATCCCGCTGCTGATCGTCCTGGCCGTCATCGTGGCCGTCGTCATCGTGCTGCTGACGCGTTAAGCGATCATCCGCCACTTGGGCGGCCGCGCCCCGTAGGCTCGAACCCGTGTTCGATCCGGAGGGCCCGGTCCTCGGCATCGACCCCGGCGTTTCCACGTGCGGGTACGGCGCGGTCGAGGGCCGCGGCAATCGCATCCGGGCCGTGGCGGCGGGCGTTCTCCGCACCCCACCGGGCGATCCGCTCCCGGAGCGGCTGGGCGCCCTCGAGCGTGAGATCAGCGCGCTCCTCGCCGAACTGCGGCCCTCGGGCCTGGCCGTCGAGCGGGTGCTGTTCCAGGTCAACGTGCGCACCGCAATGTCAGTGGGTCAGGCGAGTGGGATCGCGCTCCTGGCCGCGGCCAGGGCCGGCGTGCCGGTGGCGAACTACAGCCCGAACGAGGTGAAACTCGCAGTCACCGGCGACGGGCGTGCCGACAAACGCCAGGTGCAGGAGATGGTCGCCCGTCTCCTCGACCTCGACGCGCCGCCCCGTCCCGCCGATGCCGCCGACGCGCTCGCGCTGGCCGTCTGCCACGCGTGGGGTGCACCACTTCGGGCCGCGATGGCCGGCGACGGGGGGCGGGAGTGATCGGGTCGGTGCGCGGCATGCTGATCGAACGCTCGCCGGAGGGCGAAGTGCTGGTCGAGGTCGGCGGTGTCGGCTACCGGCTGTTCGTCCCGCTGCCCGCGTTGCCCGCGCTCGAGCCCGGCGGCGGCGCGTTCCTGTTCACGCACCAGCGCGTCCACGACGACACGGTTGCGCTCTACGGGTTCCCGACGCGCGAGGAGCGCGACACCTTCGAGGTGCTCCTGCGCGCCGACGGCGTCGGACCCAAGCTCGCGCTCGCGATCCTTTCGGTGCTGCCGCCGACGTTGTTGCGTCGAGCTGTGGTCGATGAAGACCTTGCGTCACTCATGTTGGTGCCGGGTGTCGGCCGCCGCACCGCCCAGAAGCTGCTCGTCGAGCTCCAGGCCCGGCTCGAGGCGCCGCCCGCGTCGGGTACCGACGTCCCTGGTTCGGCGGCTTCGGCCCGCGCCGAGGTGCGCGGCGCGCTGGCCGGGCTCGGCTACGACACCGAGGAAGTGCGGGACGTGTTGACCGAGCTTCCCGACGATGGTCCCGTCGAGGATCTTCTTCGCGACGCGTTGAAGCTTCTCGCGGTAACGCGGGCGTGACGTCATGAGAGAGGAGCTGCTCAGCGCGCGCGCCGACCCGGTCGAGGCGGCGGAAGAGACAACGCTGCGACCGCGCCGTCTTGGTGAGTTCATCGGCCAGAGCCGGGTGAAAGAGCACTTCGAGGTGATGCTCGGCGCCGCACAAAAACGGGGTCAGGCCCTCGATCACGTGCTGGTTGCGGGCCCGCCCGGTACCGGCAAGACCTCCCTGGCCGGGATCGTGGCTTCCGAGCTCGAGGTCGGGCTCCGGGTGACGAGCGGCCCCGCGTTGGAGCGGGCAGGCGACCTCGCCGCCATCCTCACCAACCTCGACGACGGCGACGTGCTGTTCATCGACGAGGTGCACCGCCTGCCGCGAGTCGTCGAAGAGGTTCTCTACCCGGCGATGGAGGACTTTCAGCTCGACATCGTGATCGGCAAGGGGCCGTCGGCCCGATCCATCCGCCTCGACCTGCCCCGCTTCACGCTCATCGGCGCCACCACCCGCACCGGCCTCATCACCGCCCCGCTCCGACACCGCTTCGGCCACACCGCCCGCCTCGACTATTACGAGCCCGAAGACCTGGTCGCGATCCTCGAGCGGTCGGCCGGGATCCTCGGTGTAGAGCTCGACGGCGACGGTGCCGGCGCGATCGCGAGCCGGGCCCGGGGCACGCCGCGGATCGCCAACCGGCTGCTCAAACGGGTACGCGACTACGCCGAGGTGCGCGGTGACGGCTCCGTCGACGGCGACACCGCGCGGGCCGCGCTCGAGCTGTTCGACGTGGACGAGCTCGGTCTCGACAAGCTCGACCGGGCGCTGCTCGTCGCGCTGTGCGAGACCTTCGGAGGGCAGCCGGTGGGGCTCACGACATTGGCGGTCGCGGTCGCTGAAGAGCCCGACACCGTCGAAGAGGTGTACGAGCCGTTCCTGCTCAAAGCGGGCCTGCTCCGGCGGACGCCGCGGGGCCGGCTCCCGACCGCGGCCGCGTACGCGCATCTTGGTCTCGTGGTGCCCGCGTCGGCCCGTGCCCCCGGGCTGTTCGACGAGTCGCCCGCGCCGCCGACCTCGTCGGCCTGACCCCTGAGGCCGGAGAGGGCCGCGCTACGCTCGCAACGCCCCCGAAGGGCGACGCATGATCCTCCTCCTCTATCTCCTCCTTATCGTCGTCGGGTTCTACTTCCTGATCGTCCGTCCCCAGCGCCGACGGGCGGCGGAACAGCGCGCGCTGATCGCCAGTCTCAAGACGGGTGACGAGGTCATTACCAACGGCGGTATTCACGGCACCGTCCGCAAGCTCGACGACGAGGTTGTCGATCTCGAGATTGCCCAGGGCGTCGTCATCAAGGTCGCTCGCGGCGCGGTCGCCGCTCGCCCGCTGGCACCCGAGCCCGACGACGCCACGAGCTGACCCGCCGTGCGCCGGCAGGTCGTCCTCCTCGTCGGGACCCTCACGGTCGTCGCCGCGTCGCTGATCGGGGTCACCGCCGCCGGTCTCAGCCCCGTCCTCGGCCTGGACCTCCAGGGCGGCATCTCGGTGGTGCTCGCGCCGTCCGGCAACTACGACCGCGACACGTTGGATGTCGCGGTCGACATCATCCGCAATCGTGTCGACGCGCTTGGTGTCGCGGAGCCCGAGATCAGCCGCCAGGGCGACAACATCGTCGTCGACCTGCCCGGCGTGAAGGACCGTGACAAGGCCCGACGGATCGTGGGTCGCACCGGCGAGCTCCAGTTCCGACCCGCGTTGGAGACGCTGCCGCGTGAAGGCTCGAACCAGCAGGGCGGCAACGTCGCGACCACCAAACCGGGCGACGTGGTCGCCCGGGAGGAGGCGGTGCTCCCCGCGCTTCCCGAAGAGGAGGGCGCGCGCCCGTTCCGGTATCGCCTGGGCCCGGCCTGCGGCGAACCCGATTGTTCCTCCGGGACCTTCACCGGCGCCGACGTGTCGAGCGCGAGCCGGGAGTTTCAGGGAACGGAGTACAGCATCCAGCTCGACCTGAAGGACTCGGGCCAGGAACAGATCAACCAGATGGCCCAGCGCCTGTTCCCGCTGCAGGACCAGCCGCCGCAGGGCCAGATGGCGATCGTGCTCGACGGGATCGTGCAATCGGCGCCCGCCTTCGAGCAGCCCAGCTTCCCGGAGAACACGGTGTCGATCACCGGCTCGTTCAGCGGAGGCGAAGCGGAGGATCTCGCCCAGTTGCTCCGGTACGGCGCGCTGCCCGTGCAGCTGGAAGAGCTGACAACCCAGGACGTGTCCCCGACACTCGGCAAGGACCAGCTGCGTGCCGGCATCGCGGCGGGGATCATCGGCATCATCCTCGTCGCGCTCTACATGGTTGCCTACTACCGCCTCCTCGGTTTGGTGGTGATCGGCGGTCTCGCCGTCACTGCCGCCGCCACCTACGCGCTGGTGTCGTTCCTGGGTGACAGGGTCGGCCTCGCGTTGACCCTCGCCGGAGTCACGGGCCTCATTGTGTCCGTAGGCGTCACCGTCGACTCGTACATCGTGTACTTCGAACGTCTCAAAGACGAGGTCCGCACGGGTAAGACAGTGCGGTCGTCGGTCGACCGCGGCTTTACGCAGGCATTCCGCACGATCCTTGCCGCCGACATCGTGTCCTTGATCGGCGCCGCGATCCTCTATCTGATCGCCATCGGGTCGGTGCGCGGTTTCGCCTTCTTCCTCGGCCTCGCGACGCTCATCGACCTCATCATCTCGTACACGTTCATGCATCCGTTGGTGACGCTGCTGGCCCGGCGTCCCGGCCTCGTGAAGGCGCCGTTCGTCGGAATCGGCGCCGGCCTCGACGTCAAGGGCGCAACCGCGTGAGTCCCAACCTCGAGGGCCGCCGTCACACGCTCGCCGACATCTTCCACGAGCGCACCAACTTCCAGTTCACGACCCGTCGGTGGCGCTGGCTGGTGCTTTCGGGCGCGTTGATCCTCATCTCGTTGGGCGCCCTCGGCCTCAACGGTCTGAACCGGAGCATCGACTTCACCGGCGGCCTTGCCTGGCAGGTGCCGATCACCGGAGAGGCGCCGTCGGTAGACGACGTCCGTGACTCCTTACGCGAATTCGGGCTTGCCGACGCCGAGGTCACCATCCGTACCAGCCGTTCCGGCGGCGACGACACGTTGCTCGTGCAGGCCGAGGACGTCCCGCGCGAAGAGCAGCAACAGGTGAGCGAGGTCCTCGCCGACGACGCGGGCACGCCGGTCGGCGAGATCAGTGTCGATGACGTGAGCGCCACCTGGGGCGAGCAGATCACCGAGAAGGCGATACGCGCGCTCATCGTGTTCTTCTTGGTCATCGCGCTGTACTTGACCCTCCGCTTCGAGTGGAAGATGGCGGTCTGCGCGATCGTGGCAGTCCTTCACGACATCATGATCACCGCCGGGGTCTACGCGATCACCGGGTTCCTCGTCTCGCCGGCGACCGTCATCGCCATTCTCACGATCCTCGGTTTCTCGCTGTACGACACCGTCGTGGTGTTCGACAAGGTGCGGGAGAACGGTCAGCGACTCGGCACGGTCAAGGGCGAGACCTACGGGGTGATGGTCAACCGGTCGCTGAACCAGGTGCTCATGCGCTCGCTCAACACCTCGCTGGTGGCGCTGCTTCCGGTTGCCTCTCTCCTCGTCGTCGGTTCGTGGATGTTCGGCGCGGTGTCGCTGCGCGACTTCGCGCTGGCGCTGCTCGTCGGTCTCGCCGTCGGCGCGTACTCGTCGATCTTCGTGGCCACGCCCCTGCTGGCGTGGTGGAAGGAACGTGAG
>JBOGFL010000134.1:0-1850 GCA_050743285.1 Acidimicrobiia bacterium | reverse complement strand
GGCTACGCCGGCACCATCACGCCCCCTGTGATCCGACGCAACGTGCTCGAGGACCCGTCCTGGTACACCGCGTACACGCCGTACCAGCCCGAGATCTCCCAGGGCCGGCTCGAGGCGCTGCTCAACTTCCAGACGATGGTCAGCGATCTGACCGGCATGGACCTTGCCAACGCGTCCCTGCTTGACGAACCCACTTCGGCGGCGGAAGCGATGGCGATGTGCCGTCGTCTCCGGCGCGACGCGGGCCCGAGGTTTCTCGTCGACGCCGACTGCCACCCGCAGACCATCGACGTCGTTCGCACGCGCGCCGACCCCATCGGCATCGAGGTCGAGGTTGTCGACTTCAGAGGTGGCTTCGACGAGAGTGACGCGTTCGGTGCCCTGCTCCAGTTCCCGGGATCGAGCGGTGCGGTGCGCGACCACCGCGCCCTCGTCGAGCAGTTGCACGCCGCAGGCGCGCTCGTCACCGTCGCCGCCGATCTCCTGGCGTTGGTGCTGCTGAAGCCTCCGGGGGAGTGGGGAGCCGATGTCGTCGTGGGCTCGGCGCAGCGGTTCGGCGTGCCGCTCGGCTTCGGCGGGCCGCACGCGGGGTATCTCGCAACCCGCGACGAGCACCAGCGCACGCTGCCGGGCCGACTTGTCGGCGTCTCGGTCGACGCCGGGGGCCGGACCGCGCTCCGCCTCGCGCTCCAGACACGCGAACAGCACATCCGCCGGGAGAAGGCGACCAGCAACATTTGCACCGCCCAGGTTCTCCTGGCGGTCATGGCGGGGTTGTACGCGACGTACCACGGCCCCGAAGGCCTCCGCGCCATCGCCACGCGCGTGCACCGACTC
The DNA here is from genome assembly GCA_050743285.1 of Acidimicrobiia bacterium. GTDB lineage: Bacteria > Actinomycetota > Acidimicrobiia > IMCC26256 > JACDBD01 > JBOGFL01. The sequence goes on along the minus strand of JBOGFL010000134.1, from coordinate 1,013 downwards.
GCGGTCGCGTTGGCGGGCAGTCTCCGCGCCAGTGGCGTCGAGGTGTCGTCCGAGCACTTCTTCGACACGATCACCGTGCGCGTGCCTGGCCGAGCCGCCGCAGTTGCCGACCGGGCGCGCGTCGACGGCATCAATCTCCGGGTGATCGACGGTGACACGCTTGGAATCGCGCTCGACGAGACCACGACGCCCGCGATCATCGAGCGCGTCTGGTCGGCGTTCGGGGCGGCGGCGGTTGGCGTCGAGGACGAACCCGACGCGTTGCCGTCTGATTTTGTGCGAGCATCCTCGATCCTCGAGCACCCGGTGTTCCACCGTTACCACTCGGAGACCGAGATGTTGCGCTATCTGCGCCGTCTCGCCGACCGCGATCTCGCGCTCGACCGCACGATGATCCCGCTCGGCTCCTGCACGATGAAGCTCAACGCCACAACCGAGATGGTGCCGGTGACGTGGCCCGCGTTCGCCGACATGCATCCGTTCGCACCGATCGATCAGGCGGCCGGTTACCTCGAGCTGTTTGCCGAGCTCGAGTCGGCGCTGTGCGAGATCACCGGCTACGACGCGGTGTCACTCCAGCCGAACGCGGGCTCGCAAGGAGAGCTGGCAGGCCTCCTCGCAATTCGGCGCTACCACGCCGAACGGGGCGAGGAGGGGCGCGATGTCTGTCTGATACCGGCGTCGGCGCACGGCACCAACGCAGCCAGCGCGGCGATGGCCGGCCTCCGCGTCGTGGTCGTGGCCTGCGACGACGAGGGCAACGTCGACATCGACGACCTCAAGCACAAGGCCGACACCGCCGGCGACCGCCTCGCCGCACTGATGGTCACGTACCCGTCGACGCACGGCGTCTTCGAGGCACGCATCGGCGAGATCTGTGACCTCGTGCACGAGTTCGGTGGCCAGGTGTACCTCGACGGGGCGAACCTCAACGCGCTGGTTGGCATCGCCCGGCCCGGGCACTTCGGCGCCGACGTGTCGCACCTCAACCTGCACAAGACGTTCTGCATCCC
>JBOGFL010000133.1:0-2145 GCA_050743285.1 Acidimicrobiia bacterium | reverse complement strand
CCACGCGGCCAGGGCCACGGCGGACCGAGGTCGGCCACGTGCCGGAGCACCGCGTTCACGAAGCCGCGGCCTTGCCGCGATCGAAAGGACACCGCGGTGACCATCTCGCTCACCGCCGCGTGGCGGGGCACTTCCTCGACCAGCTGATACGCGCCGAGCCGGAGCGCGGCGCGTACCGGTGGATCGAGCCGGGTCAGTGGCCGGCGCAGAACCTGCTCGAGGAGGTAGTCGATGGAGCCGCGACGTCGCAGCGTGCCGTAGACGAGGTCGGTGGCGAAGGCGCGGTCGCGCGCATCGAAGCCGCGTCGGCGCAGGGCAGCCGGCAGCGCCAGGTTGGCGTAGGCGCCGTCTTCGACGCGTAACAGCACGTCGATGGCGACGCCGCGGGCCGAAAGAACGCTCACGCGTTGTCGACGCGGAGCAGTTGCCCGCGATGGCCGGCGAGCCACGCGTCGCCGCTCATGCGACGGCGACCCTCCGGCTGCACCTCGTCGAGACGGAGCGCACCGGCCGCGGTCCCGAGCTCAGCGACCGGGCTGATCGTCCCGGGTGGGTGGGCGGCTTCGGTCGCGCGCGCACGGAGGACGCGGATCCGGCGACCGTCGACGATCATCCACGCGCCGGGCCGGGGATTGCCGGCCCGCACGAGCCGCTCGAGCTCGAGTGCCGCACGGTTCGGGTCGAGCTGGAACTCGTCGACTTCGAGCTTCGGGGCAAACGTTGCTTCGCCTACCTGCGGATGCGGCTCGGTGGTGCCGACGAGCGGCAAGACGTCGAGCAACAACGCGGTTCCCATCTCGCCGAGGCGGTCCCGGAGCTCACCGGCCGTCTCCGTCCTCTCGATCGGCGTGCGCTCGCACCGGAACACCGGGCCGGTGTCCATTCCCTCATCGAGCCGCATCACGCACACGCCGGTCTCGTCCTCGCCGGCGAGGATCGCTCGTTCGACCGGTGCCGCACCCCGCCAGCGGGGTAGGAGCGAGAAGTGCACGTTGACGAATCCGAGTGGGAGCGCGGCAAGGAGCGCGGGCGGGAGCAGCTGCCCGAACGCGACGACGACACCGACCTCGGCGCCGCTCGCCCCGACGTCGTCGACGACATCCCCGGCGCGCCCGGGCGTACGAACCATGAGACCGAGTTCCCGCGCGGCCGCCTTGACCGGGCTCGGGGACTCGCCGCCACCCCGGCGACGGCGCCGGTCCGGTTGGGTCACCACGAGCACGATTTCGTCGCGGGCCGCGAGCGCGCGCAGCGGCGGCACGGCATCGTCGGGAGTACCGAAGAAGGCGATCTTCACGGCCGACGTGCCGGCCGTGGCGTCATCAGAGGCGACGGCTGCCAGTACCCGGGGTGGGTATCGGGGCCCCCGCCAGATCCCGCTCGCGCAGCTCCCGCAGCGCCTGGCGCCGAGTGTCGTCGTCGAGCCGGTCGAGGAGCAGCACGCCGTCGAGGTGGTCGATCTCGTGCTGGAACAGACGGCCGAGAAGCTCGTCGCCTTCGATGACGACCTGGTTGCCGTCGAGGTCGACGCCCCGCAGCGTCACGAGCTTCGGGCGGACGATGTCGAAGTGCAGGCCGGGAACCGAGAGGCAGCCCTCTTCGAACGTCCACTCGCCCGAAGCATCCACGATCTCGGGATTGACGATCGCGTGCGGGCCCTCGCCGACGTCGTAGGTGAACAGCCGCTTCCGCACACCCACCTGTGGAGCCGCCAGGCCGATGCCGACCGCTTCGTACATCGTCTCGTACATCGTCTCGGCGAGGGCGGCCAACCGGCCGTCGAGTTCCGTCACTTCGCGTGCTCGCTGTTTCAACGCGGGATCCCCGAACTGACGCACGACGTACGCGGTCATAAGCCGAGGGTACCAAGGGAAGTCCTCGACTCAGACCCTCAACGGATCAACCGCGACGCGCACGCGGCCGAGTGCGCGCGCCGACGACAAATCGACACCGGCAAGGGCGTCGGCGAGCGCGGACGCCGTCGCCGACTTCACCAGCGCGCGCGCGCCGCCACCGGCGGTCACGGGCCCCAGGACCGTCAGGCCCGGCTCCGATCTGAGCGCCGTGCACGCCGCCTCCACGGCCGCCGCCGCCCCCGTGACCTCCGCCAATCCACCGAACGGCGGGAACCCCGCCGCTCGCCGA
>JBOGFL010000132.1:0-3451 GCA_050743285.1 Acidimicrobiia bacterium | reverse complement strand
CGACGGGCCGGCCTGCGGGTTTCACCGCTCCTTCACGCCGCTTCGGCGTGTCACCGGGTAGATTTCGCCGCCGTGTCCGCCGCCGCCATGCCCCGGACCGCCTCCCACATCCGGAGGGTGATCGAGGCCACGCTGTTCGTCGGGGTGCTCATCGCGCTCGGGCTGCTGCTCGACTTTCGCGACAGCAACTACGGCATCACCGCGTACCTGCTGATGACCAGTGCGGCGACGGTTCTGTTCCAGCGGTTCGTTGCCCGGCAGCCATTGCGCTGGATGTGGGTCAAGGGGACGGACAGGCCCGTGAACCGCCGGACCATCAGCCCCGTCGTCTTGGTGGCGGCGGCGATCTATCCGGCCTACGCGCTCGTGCAGACCTTCATCGACGGCGCCGGTTGGCAGACCGCGTACACCGCGTTGGCAATCTTCGGCGCAGTCGGCGTGGGGTTCGCCTTCCGGCAGTCAACCAAGATGACGTGGATGTACCTCTGGCTCTGCATGGCAACCGCGGGCTTGATCGGCACTCTCATGTTCCTGCTCGGTGCGTTCGAGACGATCACCCACCCGACAGTGACGAAATTGTTTGGTGAGGAAGATGCCGGGGTGTTCTTCCGTTCGCTCATCCTCTACATCCCCACCATGTTCGTCATGGAAGAGGTGACGTTCCGCGGCTGCGTCGATTCGCACTGCCAGCACGACGGTGACCGGCAAGGCTTCTGGACTGCGCTCTGGGTTTCGGTGCTGTGGAGCTGGTGGCACCTGGGTTGCCTCCCGGACAGCAACCCGATCAACGTGCTGCCGTTGATGGTGCCGGTGGGGATCTTCCTCTCCATCTGGTGGCGCCGGTCGCGCAACCTCGGCGTCTCGGGCGTCACGCACGCGTTCATCGACTCGGTGCGCAACTCGTTCGGCGATATCCCGTAGAGACGGACAGACTCAGCGCCCCTGGAAATCGGGATCGCGTCGCTCCTTGGCGGCGGCGAGTCCTTCGGGCAGGTCGGCCGACGCGGTCGCGAGTGACTGGAAGTGGCCCTCCAGCTCGAGCGAAAGCGCGAAGTCGGTCTCGAACGCGGTATTGAGGAGTCGCTTCGAGAGGCCGAGCGCACGGGTGGGGCCCGCCGCGAGGCGGGCGGCGAGCTCGCGCGCTTCGTAGTCGAGCGCGTCGGCGTCGACGCAGCGGTAGGCCAGCCCGTCGGCAACCGCCTCCGCGCCGGTCAGGCCCTCGCCGAGCATGATCATCGCCTTGGCGCGGGGGAGCCCCACGAGGCGGGGGAGCAGGTAGGCACCGCCGCCGTCGGCGACGAGGCCGAGCTTGCTGAACGTCCACACGAAGCGCGTCTTCGGTTGTACGAGTACGAAGTCGCACGCCAGCGCCAGGTGGGCTCCGGGGCCGACCGCGGCGCCGTTCACCGCCGCCACCGTTGGCTTGTCGAGCTCCCAAAGATCGCGGATGAACGCCTGGACGCCGACGCGCAGGGCCTCGGAAGTGGAGCGAGGGTCGAAGTCGGCGGCGCCCGCCTTGGCGACCGTCGAGCCGGAAAGGTCCATACCGGCGCAGAAGGCGTCGCCGGTTCCGGTGAGGAGCACCGCGCGGACCGCGGGGTCGGCGCGCGCCTCGCGTACCGCTTCGAGGATCGCGTCGCGCATCTCGACGGTCAGCGCGTTCTTGGCTTCGGGGCGGTCGAGTGTGATCCGGCAGATCCCGGCCCCCGCCGTCTCGACCCGGATCACGTCACCGGTTGGTGGTGAGGATGGTGACGACCGAGACACCCGAGCCGCGGCCGCCGACGTTGTGCTGGAGGGCGTTGCCGCGACGGGTCTCGACCTGGCGGTGGCCGGCCGCGCCGCGCAGCTGCCACCAACACTCGGTGAGCTGGGCGACCCCGCTGGCGCCGATCGGGTGACCCTTGGCGAGCAGGCCGCCGGAGGGGTTCACCGGAATGCGGCCGGTGAGCGAGGTCTCACCGTCGAGGCTGGCGACGCCGCCCTTGCCCTTGTCGACGAAGCCGAGATCTTCGATGTCGAGGATCTCGGTGATCGTGAAGCAGTCGTGCACTTCGGCCACGTCGATGTCGGCGGGCGTGACGCCGGCCATCTTGTAGGCGCGCTCGGCCGCCAGCGTCGTCGCCTTGAGACCGGTGAAGCCCGACTTCTCGTGGAGGTACGGGTGGTCGGTGGCGACGCCGAAACCGGCGACGGAGACGGGCCGGTCGGTGAACTCGCCCGCCCGCTCGGCGGGCACCAGCAGCGCGGCGGCGGCGCCGTCGGTCTGCGGGCAGCAGTCGAGCAGGTGCAGCGGATGGCAAACGGGTGGCGACGCGAGCACGTCCTCGACCGTCACCTCGTTCTGGAAGTGGGCGTACGGGTCGAGGGTGCCGTTGTGGTGGTTCTTCACCGCCACCGAAGCCAGCATCTCCCTCGTGGTGCCGAACTCGTGCATGTGGCGAGTCGCGAACGGTGCGAAGAGCACCGGCGCGGTCTCGCCGCGGCTGTAGATCGGGTGGCCGCCGGCGGCGCGCGACAGCAGGCCCTCCTCGGTCGACTTGTCGCGCATCTTCTCGACGCCGATCACCAGGACGACGTCGTGCACGCCGCTGGCCACCGCCATCGCGCCGACGCGGAAGGCATCGGAGCCCGACGGGCAGGCGTTCTCGATGCGGGTGCAGGGAATGCCGGCCAGGCCCAACGCGCTCGGCACCGTGTTGCCGCCGATTCCCTCCTGGCCCCACAGCGTGCCCCGCTGCGTGGCGACGAAGGCGGCATCGATCTGTTGGGGGTCGAACCCGTGGTCGACGCTGTCGACCGCGGCCCGGAACGCGCCCGCGGCCATCTGCTCGTAGCTCTGGTCGAACAGCTCGCCGAACCTGATGAGCCCGGCGCCGACCATCGCGACTCGGTTCCACGCCATGTCAGGCCTCCGTCCGCTCGACGATGCGGGCCTTGTAGCCGTAGACGGGGACGCCCCGCTCGTGCGCGTACCGCCGCAGCACCAGCCCGACCCCCGTGCCGATCTCCAGCTCGCTGCCGTCGCCCGCCACTTGGAGCATGACCCGGGCGCCGTCCTCGAGATCGATCACCGCCAGCGGAAGCGGCGCCTCGAAGGGCGCCGGCATCGTCTGGTTCACCACGTAGGTGTGGACGGTGCCGCGGCGGGCGAGCGGCACGTGCTCGAACTTGTCACCCGCGCAGGTGAGGCAGTGCGGGTGGATCGACGGCGGTGTGCTGATCGTGCCGCAGTCGACGCACCGGGCGCCGAGCAGGGCCAGCATCTCGTCGGCCCCGCGGGCGAAGAACGCGCTCTCGGGGGGCACGCCCATCGGGATCGTCTCGCCGGTCGGCTCCAGCTGGCCTCGGGCGCGCAGCACCTCCGCGTAGCTCGCGCCGCGGCCGCCCGCGAGGGTCTCGGCCACGGTGGCTGCGCCGGGGACGGGCGCGTCGACGGTCACGACGACGC
>JBOGFL010000131.1:0-1813 GCA_050743285.1 Acidimicrobiia bacterium | reverse complement strand
ATTCCGGACACTCTCGCCACCGCCGACGTCCTGCTCACATCCACCAGCTCCGCCGATGTGCTCGTCGAGCGCGGCGACATCGAAGCGGTGATGGAGCGGCGCGACGGGAAGGCGTTGCTCGTCGTCGACGTGGCGGTGCCCCGCGATGTCGACCCCGGTGTCGCGCAGGTGTTCGGTGTGACCCTGCTCGACATCGACGACCTCCGCGGCTTCGGCGAGCAGTCGCTCGAACGGCGTCGCCAGGAGATCGGCCGGGTCCGCGGGATACTCGGCGAGGAGGTCGAACGGTTCCGGCTCGAGCGCTCGGCCCGGGAGGTCGCGCCGCTCGTCGCCCGCCTCCGCAGCCGCAGTGAAGACCTGCGCCGGGCCGAGCTCGACCGGTACCGCGCCCGCCTCGCAGACCTCGATCCCGCCCAGCGCGAAGCCGTCGACGCCCTGACCAGGGGGATCGTCAACAAGCTCCTGCACGAGCCGACGGTGCGGGTCAAGGACACCGCCGGTACCGACCGGGGCGAGCGGTACGCCGACGCCCTCATCGATCTGTTCGACCTCGACGAACCCGCTGAATGACCCTGCGGGTCGCGACCCGCGGGAGCCGGCTGGCGGGCGTGCAGGCCGCGCGCGTCGTCGAGCTGCTCGGTGAACCGGCCGAGCTCGTGGTCGTCAGCTCGACCGGCGACCGGCACCCCGACGAGCCGATCCACCGGATAGGCGGGATCGGCGTGTTCGTGAAGGAGATCGAGGAGGCGGTGCTCGACGGCCGCGCCGACCTCGCGGTGCACTCGGCCAAGGACCTCCCGTCGGTCACCGCATCCGGCCTCGCCCTGGCCGCGGTCCCTGAACGCGGCGATCCGCGGGACGCGCTCGTCGGTCTGCCGCTCGACGCGATCCCTACCGGGGGCCGCGTGGGGACCGGCTCGGTGCGACGCCGGGCCCAGCTCGCGGCCGCCCGTCCCGATCTCGCTTTCGGTGAGCTGCGGGGGAACATCGAGACTCGCATCGCCAAGGGGGCCGGCTTCGACGCGGTGGTCATCGCCGTCGCCGCCCTCGACCGGCTCGGGCTCCGGGCCGACGCCGCCGAAGTGCTCGCGCCGGAAGTGCTCCTCCCGCAGGTTGCCCAGGGTGCACTGGCGGTCGAGTGCCGAGCCGACGACGCCTCGACCCAGGAACGCCTGGCCGCCATCGACGATCCGGTCGCGCGCGCGGAGGTCACCGCCGAGCGTGCCTATCTCGCGACACTCGGCGGCGGGTGCGCGTTGCCGTGCGGCGCGCTGGCGCGCGCCGACACGGGCGGCGAGATAGCCATCGACGCGCTGCTGGCGGCGGGCGACGGGCGCATGGTGTTACGCGCCCGGGCGGCCGGTTCTGATCCCGGTGCGTTGGGCCGCGAAGTAGCGCGGCAGTTGCTCGACGACCACGGCGGCCGCCTGCTCCTCGAGGAGGTCGCGTGACCGTCGCACTGGTCGGCGCGGGACCGGGCGACCCCGGCCTGATCACCGTGCGGGGGGCCGAACGCCTGCGGCGCGCCGACTGCGTCGTGTACGACCGTCTCGTCGATCCCCGCCTGCTCGACATGGCGCCGGCCGACGCCGAACGCGTGTACGTCGGGAAGGCACCCGGGCAGGTGGAGATGTCGCAAGACGACATCAACGCCCTGCTCGTCGCGCGCGGCCGGGACGACCAGCGCGTGGTCCGCCTCAAGGGCGGCGATCCGTTCGTGTTCGGTCGCGGCGGGGAGGAGGCCGAAGCACTGGCCGCGGCGGGCGTGCAGTTCGAAGTCGTCCCCGGCGTGACCAGCGCCATCGCCGCGCCC
>JBOGFL010000130.1:0-11131 GCA_050743285.1 Acidimicrobiia bacterium | reverse complement strand
GACCTATGACGACCTCATGGGTGCGTTCGTCACGCTCCACCAGATGGCGACCGAGCTCGGCGAGCAGCGACGGCAGAACCCGACCGAAGACCTGACCAGCGTCCTCATGCACGCCGAGGTCGACGGGGAGCGCCTTACGGTCACCGAATTCGCGTCGTTCTTCATCCTCATGGTCGTGGCCGGCAATGAGACCACGCGCACTGCAATCAGTCACGGGATGTTGGCACTGCACGAGAACCCCGATCAACGCGCGCTCTGGAGTGGCGACTTCGACGAGCACGCGCAGAACGCGGTCGAGGAGATCGTCCGATGGGCGACGCCTGTCGTTCATTTCCGCCGTACCGCGACCGCCGATACCGACGTCAACGGGTTTCCGATCAAAGAGGGCGACAAGCTGGTGATGTGGTTCAATTCGGCCAATCGTGACGAGCGGGCGTTCGACGATCCGTTTCGGTTCGACATCAGGCGCTACCCCAACGCGCACTTCGGCTTCGGCGGGGGCGGCCCGCACTTCTGTCTCGGCGCCAACCTCGCGCGGCGCGAGATCCGGGTCATGTTCGAGGAGCTGTTCCGGCGCCTACCCGATCTCGAGATCACCGCCGAGCCGGCGCGGCTCCAGTCGTCGTTCATCCACGGCATCAAGCGCATGCCCTGCCGATGGACGCCGGCCGGCTGAGGGGCCGGTTCGACCTCAGCGGGCGGGTGGCGGTCGTCACCGGCGGCACGAGCGGGATCGGGCGGGCCATCGCCGCGACGATGCCCGCTTCTCGCTCGACGAAGCGACTGCTGCTCCGGTCGCCCTCGGCGAGCTCGGGCTCCTGCGGCAGCGGTCGGCCAAGCCGCCGCCGGCCCCGAGCGCATGATGGGAGAATGCCCCGAACGGGGGTGAGCGCCATGCCGTACGTCGAGGGTCGGGTCGTGCACGACGCCGACGCCCACATCATGGAGACGCCGACCTGGTTGCGGGATCACGCCGAGCCTGGCATCCGCGACCGGATCAAGCCGCTGCGGCTCGAGAGCGGCAACGAGCTCCGCCAGACCGGGGATCCCGACGAGCAGCGCCGCGATCTCGATGCCGCCTTCACCAGACTGCGCGCCAAGCACGCTTCGGCCGAGTACCGGGGAGACGAGGCGGCCGAGATCATGAACCGCAAGAACTTCGCCGCCACCGGGGCGTTCGTCGCCGAGGACCGCGCCCGGGCGCTCGATCTCCTCGGGTTCTCCAGCCAGCTCGTCTTCAACACGTTCCACAACCGGCGGCTCCGCGATTGGGAGCACGGCAGCGACGTCGACCTCGCCTACGGAGTGGCGCGCGCCCACAACCGGGGCATGGTCGAGTTCTGTTCGGTCGACGGCCGTCTGCTGCCGACGTGCTACGTGCCGCTCGTCGACTTCGAGCGGGCGCCGGCGATGGTCGACGAGGCGTTGGCGATGGGCGCGGCCGCGCTGCTCGTCGCCTCCGGCTGTCCGCCCGGCCACTCGCCGAGCCACGTCGCCCTCGACCCGGTCTGGGCCCGGGCCCAGGACGCCGACATTCCGATCGTGTTCCACGTCGGTGGAACCGGCGACCTCATCGACGGCAACTACTTCCGGAACGGCCTCCCGGTGCCGCCCGACTTTCACGGCGGCGAGGAGAACTTCCGCTCGGTCGACTACATGGGCATCCCGGTTCCGCCCATGCAGACACTGGCCACGATGATCTTCGACGGCGTGCTCGAGCGCTTCCCGCGCCTGCGCATCGGGGTGATCGAGCAGGGCGCGATCTGGCTCCCGTCGTGGCTGCGCCAGATGGAGGCCGCGTTCGAGGCCTTCGGGCGGCACGAGGAACGGCTGCAGGCGCTGTCGCTGCGACCGACCGACTACGTGCGCCGCCAGGTGCGCGCCACGCCCTACCCGACGGAGGACGCGGGCTGGATCATCAGCCAGTCGGGGCCCGAGATCTGCATGTTCTCGTCCGACTTCCCGCACGTCGAAGGGGGCCGCAAGCCCGTCGAACGGTTCGAGGCGTCGCTCGATGACGCCGACGAAGACACGCGCCGACGCTTCTACTGCGACAACTTCCTCGACCTCATGGGCGCGGCCGGCGCCGGCTTGGCGCGCGACAGCTAGCGGGAGCGGTGCGGCCGGGCGCGCCGAGGCGGGTGCTCGGGGCGGCCCCGGTTCGACGACCAGCGCCAGGTGGCCGAAATGCGCGGGCCCGCACGCGCGACCTTGGGTATTCCGTGCTCCCAGTCGCGCTGGGTGCGGCCGCCCATGACGAGCAGGTCGCCCGACGCGGGTGACAGGTTCCGCGAGTTCCCGCCGCCGCGCGGGCGCACGAGGAACGGGCGCTCCGCCCCGAGTGTCAGTATCGCGATCAGCGTGTCGTCGAGGTGGCGCAGCTCACGGTCGCGGTGGAACGCAACGCTGTCACGTCCATCGCGGTAGTAGTTGAGCCCCGGCCCGCCGAGCGGAACGCGGTAGCGGGCGTGGAGCTCGCGGCCGACGTCGTCGAGCGCGGGGTCCGGGAGGGAGTCGCCGCGGCGATACCAGCGCGACAGACGGGGGTCGTCGACCATCCGGTCGTACATCCAGCGCCGACCCTGGTTCCACTCGACCGTCTCGATCAGCGCGTCGAGCAGCGAGTCGGCGCCGCGCAGCCAGCCCCGGCCGACCTCGATCCACGCCCGGTCGTCGAGCTCGATGCGTTCGATCGGGACCGAGCGGTCGACGGCGGGGTCGCCGATGCCGAGCAGCGATCGCTGGTGCACGGCACCAGGGTACCGCTCCCGAACACCTGTTCGCCAGGGCGCTCAGGGGACGAGGACGGCGTGCACCGGCGGGACGTCCCGTTCGCCCGCCATCGTGGCGAGCAGGTCGTCGAGGCCGGCGAGGGGCTCGGTGCGGCGGGGGAGGTCGGCGAAGGGGAACCGGCCCGAATCGAGCAGCGCGAGCGCGGCGGCGTAGGCGGCGCTGTCGACGCCGAGCACGCCGAGGATGCGCAACTCCTTCAACGGGATGAGGTCGGGACGGAATCCGGGCGTGGCGTCGGAGCCGCGCGTGCCCGCGATCACGATCGTCCCGCCGGGCCGCGCCAGCGCCAGCGCCTGCGCGAACGCGTCCGGCGCCTTGGCGGTGACGTCGACGACGACATCGGCGAGCCCGCCGGTGGCGTCCCGCAGCGCGTGGATCGAGTCCGTCGCCTCGACGTCGACGGCGAGGTCGGCGCCGAACCGGGCCGCCAGGCCGAGGCGTGATTCGTCCTGGGCGCCCCTGCCCGTGACCATCACGAACGCGGCGCCCGCCTCCTTGGCCGCGGCCGCGCAGCACAACCCGCGGATGCCGGGACCGAGGACCGCCACGACGGCGCCCGGTTGCAGCGCGGGAAGCGTCACCGCCCAGCAGATGCCCGCGCCGAGCGGATTGAAGGCCGTCGCCACCGCGGGGTCGAGCGCGGGAGGGACATGGTGCAGCGCGGCGTCGGGCGCCAGGTAGAGGTGCGTCGCGTACCCACCCCACAACCCGGGGGCGCGGTCGACGGGCACGAAGCCGTAGCTGTCGCCGAGACCGTGTCGTTTGCAGTGGCGGGAGTCACCGGCCCGGCACGCCAGGCACGAGCCACACGACTGGAACACCTCGACCGCGACGCGGTCGCCGACCGAGACCGACCAGTGTTCGGCCGCCCGCGGGCCGATCGTTTCGACGACGCCCACGACCTCGTGTCCGGGCACTATCGGTACGCCGACCGCCAGCGCGCCGGTGTATAGCTCGTGATCAGTGCCGCACAGGCCGCACGCCTCGATGCGCAGTACGCCGTCGTCCTGACCGACTTCGGGCAACGGGAGGTCGCGGATCGTGAGTCGCCGGGGCCCCTCGAGGACGACGGCGGTCGCGACGTCGCTCACTGGCCGGTGAAGCGGGGCGTCCGCTTCTCGGTGAACGCGGCCACCCCCTCGGCCCGATCGGCCGTCGTGAAGAGCATCGACACGGCGTCGCGCTCGAGCTCGGTCGCGGCCTCGAGCGGCAGCGACGGCACGCGGTCGAGCAGGCGCTTGGCCGTGGCCAGCGCGAGCGGGGGGCGCTGGGCGAGGACGCGGGCGAGCTCTTTGGCCCGCTCGACCGTGCTACCCGCGTCGGTCACCTCGTTGACGAGACCGATTCGGAGCGCCTCGGCGGCGTCGATCGGCTCGCCCGACAGGATCATCTGCGTCGCGACCGCAAGCGGTACGAGGCGCGGGAGCCGTTGGGTGCCGCCGGCGCCGGGCAGGATCCCGAGCTTGATCTCGGGCAGGCCGAAGCGGGCCCCGGGGTCGGCGACTCGGAGGTCGCAGCCGAGCGCGAGCTCGAGCCCGCCGCCGAGCGCCATCCCGTTCACCGCCGCGATCACCGGTTGCGGCAGCAGTTCCCAGGCCCGGCAGGCCGCTTCGAGGTCGCGCAGGAAGAAGCGGAACTCCTCCGCGGTCTCCAGCGAGCCGAACTCCTTGATATCGGCGCCGGCGGAGAAGGCCTTGCCCTCGCCGGTGATGACAACCGCCCGCACGTCGGCGTCTTCCGCGGCCCGCGCCGACGCCGCGAGCAGCGCGGCTGCCGTCGCCGCGTCCAGCGAGTTGAGCTGGCGCGGTCGGCGCAGGGTGACGACCGCGATCGCACCGTCGCGGTCGTAGGTGACGACGTCTGTCGGAAACTCGGTCATCGATCGAATGGCCTCACGTCTCGCGCCAGCACGATAATGCCGCATCGACGCGAGCGAGCTCACCGACGTGGCCTACGACATCGACGACGGCCTCGCCTGGATCACCATCAACCGACCCGACCGGTACAACGCGTTCCGGTCCCACACGGTCGAGGAGCTGATCCGGTGCTTCAAGGCGGCGTGGGCCGATGACCGGGTGGGCGTCGTTGCGCTGACGGGGGCCGGCGACAAGGCGTTCTGCGCCGGCGGCGACCTGAAGCAGCAGGAGGAGACCGGCGACTACGGGTCCAGCGACTCGGGGCTGTTCGAGATCGACGTCCTGCACCGTGTCATCCGCGACATCCCCAAGCCCGTCATCGCGGCGGTCAACGGCGTGGCCATCGGCGGTGGCCACGTGCTGCACGTCGTCTGCGACTTGACCATCGCCGCCGACCACGCGGTGTTCGGCCAAACCGGCCCGCGGGTCGGCTCCTTCGACGCCGGGTTCGGCTCCGCGCTCCTCGCCCGCACGCTCGGAGAGAAGCGGGCGCGGGAGGTCTGGTACTTGTGCCGCCAGTACGACGCATCCACGATGGAGCGCTGGGGCCTGGTCAACCGGGTAGTGCCGTTGGGGGACCTCCGGACGGAAGTGCGCGCCTGGGCCGACGAGATGCTCGAGAAGAGCCCAACCGCATTGCGCGTCTTGAAACACTCGTTCAACGCCGACACCGAGTCGATCGCAGGCATCGGGGCCATGGCATTCGCGGCTCTCGATCTCTTCTCGCCGACTCCTGAAGCCAAAGAGGGCAAGGCCGCGTTCTCCGAGAAGCGGCCACCCGACTTCTCGCCCTACCGCTAATCGAGGCGAATCCACGTCGCGCGCGCGAACACGAACAGCCCGCCGTGATCGTCCTGCGGCGGAGTTTCGAGCGCGGGGGCCGGTGCGAGGTGACCTCGGCATCGCCGGTCAGGTGCGCCGCGCCGTTGCCGGAAGCAGACGGCCCCCGGTACCTGGTCGGCACGGTGAGCGTGTCCGGCACCAGGCGATACTGTCGCGCGCGTCAATCAGTGAACCAGAGGAGAGTGCGTGTGTCTGTCTACGACGTCCCTATCGATTCGCTCGAAGGTGAGTCCGGCAAGCTTGCCGAACAGCAGGGCAACGTCACGCTGATCGTGAACGTGGCGTCGCAGTGCGGGCTCACCCCGCAGTACACGGGGCTCCAGAAGCTCCAGGACCGCTACGGCGATCAGGGGTTCTCGGTGCTCGGTATCCCGTGCAATCAGTTTCTCGGCCAGGAGCCGGGCACGCCGAAGGAGATCGCCGAATTCTGCGAGACGAGCTACGGGGTCACCTTTCCGCTGTTCGAGAAGATCGACGTGAACGGCGACGACCGTCACGCGCTCTACGGCGAGCTCACCGAGAATGCCGACGCCGAGGGCCACACCGGTGACATCCGATGGAACTTCGAGAAGTTCCTCGTTGACGACGACGGCAACGTGATCGCCCGCTTCGCGCCCCAGGTGGAGCCCGAAGCCGACGAGATCGTCGACGCCATCGAAGGTGCCCTCGACGACAGGTCCTGAAGACGATCTACCGCGAGCCCAACGGCAGTTCGCTGAGCGCGGCGTAGCCGTTCAGGAGTGCCTCGACGTCGTCGGCGGTCGCGTTCGAACCCGCGCTGCAGTCGACCGGTCCGAGCGCCTCGGGTGGCACCGCCGTCGCCAGCGGTGCCTCGACGACGCCTTTGACCTCGCCGCTCGTGCAGGTGGGCACATTGAGGCTGAGGAGCGCGACCGGCGCGTCGCCGTCGGCGAGCTCGTCGCGATCGTCGCGGACCCAACGCACGGCCTCGTCGACGCCCGATTCGTAGTCGATCGGCTCACCGAGGCCCTGACTCACCGCCAGTGCAGTGAAGCCGCGGTTGGCGGCGGCGCGGGCGGCGCCGACAGTGCCGGAGACGTCGATCGCGAGCGGCCCGAGGTTCGCGCCCTCGTTCACACCGGTGACGACGAGGTCGGGCACGATGCCGGTGTCGAGCGCGACGTTCACGCTGTCGGCCGGCGTCCCCTCGACCGCGATCGCGGGGAACCCGCTCCGGGTCTCGCGGTCCGACTGCGCGACCGGTCCGGGGGATGTCCGGTTGCCGGCGCCGGTCTGGTTGGTGGCGGGGGCGTACACGATCACCTCGGCCGGAAGTCTCCGCAGGCCCTCGACCAGCAAATCGATGCCCTCCGCACCGACGCCGTCGTCGTTCGAGACGAGGATCGTGAAGGGCTCCGCGGTGTCGCCCGTCTTGGGCGAGCCGGTGTCGGGTAGGCCGCCGTCGGTGATTGACTCGCCCGAGTCCGAGCCGTCGTCGCTACACGCGGCGAAGGGAACGGCGAGGGCAGCGATGACCGCGGTCACGCGCATGGCACGAGACAGATTCAGCACGGCGAGGAGTTTCGCGCACGCGTCACCTACGCTGCCGCCCGTGGCGGACCTCGGTATCCCGGTCGCGGTCGACGACGTGACCCCAAACTGGCTCGCGGTCGTGCTCGACGCTCCCGTCATCGGGGTCGAGTCGCTTGCCGCACATTCCGGCACCACAGGCCGGCTACGGGTGGCGCTGACCTACGCCGATGACGCCGCGCGACCGAGGTCGGTCTTCGTGAAGCTGCCACCGTTCGACGAGCGCCAGCGCCGCTTCGTCGACATCACCGGCCTCGGTGTCGCCGAGGCCATCTTCTACCGGGATCTCGCCAGATCGGTTCCCTTACGCGTGCCGGACGTCTACTACGCCGCGACCGACGACGACGGCCGCTACATCATGGTGCTCGAGGACCTCGTGGCCAGCGACGGCCGCTTCCCGAGGATGGAGGACGACGACATCGCCGCCCTGACGGGGCGAATCGTCACCGAGCTCGGTCACCTTCACGCGCAGTATTGGGAGCAGCCCGTGCTCACGGCCGAGCTGGGATGGCTCACCGAGGGCAACCGGCAGGCGTTCGCCGGGGGCGGATCCTTCATCGGCCGCGCGCTCGAGCGCTTCGGCGACGACATGCCGCCGGTGTTCGGTCGCCTCGCCCGCCTCTACACGAAGGAGGCACCGGGCATCGCCGAGCTGTACGCCCGCGGCCCGCACACGCTGGTCCACGGGGACCCGCACCTCGGCAACCTCTTCGTCGACGGCGACCGGCCCGGCTTCTACGACTGGGGAATGGTGATGCGCCGCACCGGCATGTGGGATGTCGCCTATGTGCTGTGCAACGGTTTGCCGCCCGAGGTACGGCGAACCCACGAGCACGAATGGATCGCATCGTACCGGGAAACGCTCGCGGGCGGCGGGATCGAGTTCGACGAATCACTCGCCTGGGAGCAGTACCGGCTGTTCGCCGTCTACGCTTGGTCGTCGGCGACGTCGACGGCCGGAGTCGGGAGCCGCTGGCAGCCCGAGGACTACGGCCGCCACGGCATGAAAGCGGCCACCACCGCGGTCGACGACCTCGACTCCGTCGACCTCCTCGAATCGCTTCTTGCCTGACCGTGCCGCGGTGCGCGCCGTAGCCTGCTGGCCGTGAAACTCGATGCGATGTCAGGCGGGCTGCCGCTGCGCGAAATGGGCGTGCTCGCGGGCGAGGTCGAGGACACCGGCTTCGACGGGCTCTGGATAACCGAAGCGGGCCGGTCGGCCTTCACCGCGTGCACTTCGGCCGCGCTCGCAACCGAGCACCTCGAGCTGGGGACCGGCATCGCAGTCGCGTTCCCGCGCAGCCCGATGCTGGCGGCGCAGGCCGCGTGGGAGCTGGCGGAGGCCTCTGGCGGACGGTTCGCGCTCGGCCTCGGTACGCAAGTGAAGGCGCACATCGAGCGGCGGTACTCGTCCGAGTTCGCGCCCCCGGGTCCCCGGCTGCGCGAGTACGTGCTCGCGGTCAAGGCGATTTTCCGCGCCTTCCGGGGTGAGGAACGGCTTCAGTTCAACGGCGACTTCTACCGGTTCTCGCTCATGCCCGCGATGTGGTCGCCGGGTGCGATCCCGGTTCCGGATCCGCCGGTCTACGTCGCCGGCGTCAATCCGTGGATGTGCCGGATGATCGGCGAGGTCGCCGACGGCATCCACGTCCATCCGTTGCACTCCTTGAAGTACCTCGACGAGGTAGTACGCCTGAACGTCGAGGCCGGCGCAAAGGCGGCGGGGCGCGCCGCGTCGGAGGTGGCCTTGGTGTGCCCACTCCTGACAATCGTCGGCGACACCGACGAGGAGCTCGAGACCTGGCGGGACGCGGCGCGCATGCAGCTCGCGTTCTACGGCTCGACCCGCACCTACTCGGGCGTCTTCGATCTCCACGGGTGGGACGGGACGTCCGAGCGGCTGCACGAGCTCCAGAGCCACGGCGATCTGAAGGGCATGTCCGCCGTGTTCACTGACGAGATGCTCGACGTGTACACGTTGACGGCCCGATGGGACGACCTCGCCGACGCCATCCTGGCCCGCTACCGCGCCCGGGCCGACCGGGTGATCTGTTACTTCGCCGCCATGTCGTGGAGGGACAACCCGGGCGTGCGGGAGCGCTGGGCCGACGTGGCACGGGCCGTGACCGCGGCCACGACCGATTGATCACTCGGGCGCGGCGTTCTCGTCGCACTTCAGCTGTTGCGCGACGAGGAACTCGGCGAGCCCGTAGTCGAAGTTGCCCGCTTCGGCCGGCGCGACCGCGACCAGCGCCGGGACCGCCGCGAGCGCGGCGAGAAAGGAGTCAAACTGCCTCCGCAGGAGCAGACGAGTCTGGCGCGGGCGTCGCGGCGTCGCGCGTCACCGTGGTAAGCCTGGGCCATGGCCGGACTCAATCGCCGACACGCCCGCACGCTCGACCAGGTCTTTCAACATCCGCTGCCTGCGAACCTGCGCTGGAACGACGTCATGCACCTCTTCGATGCACTCGGTGCCGAGACCGAAGAGCACGACGGCAAGGTCAAGGTCCGCCTCAATGGCCAGAACCACACCTTCGCCCGGCCGCACCACAAGGACGTCGCCGACCGTGACGAGCTCATGCAGCTCCGGCACTTCCTGGACGCCGCCGGCGTCGATACGAAAGCGGGCGGCGATCAGAGCGGCGGCGGCCACTTCGTCGTCCACCTCACGCACCAGCGCACCGACGTGTACCGCGCCACGATGCGGGGGACCGTGCCCGAACACCTCGAGCCGTACGACCCGCGCGGTCACGTGCGCCATCTTCACGACGTGCGCGGCCGCGCGCAGGGTCGCGGCCCGATCGCGGATCCGCAGTACTACGAGCGCATCGCCGAGACGCTCGCCGGCGCCGACGAGATCCTCGTCGTCGGCCACGCCACGGGCGAGAGCAGCGCCGCCGACGAGTTCGTCTCGCGGCTGCGCCGCCACCATCCCGAGACCGCCGGCCAGGTCGTCGGCACCGTGGTCGCCGGCGACCTCACTCCCGCCCAGCTCCTCGCCGCCGCGCACGGGTACTGGGCCCACGCCGCGCCGTAATCGGTTCGGGCGCCGACGGCTGCTTCGGGCATCCTCGTGTCGTGGAGCACAAGCCGCTCGAAACCCTCATGGCCGGCGTCGGCGAGATCCGGCGGTCGCCGGTCGAGCGGGGCCGGGTCGAGCTCATCGTCAGGCGCCCGGCGGTCGACGAACGCGAGGTCCTGGAGGAGGCCACGCTCGACCGCGCCGAGGGTCTGGTGGGCGACACGTGGAAACAACGCGGGAGCAGCCGCACCGAGGACGGGTCGTCACACCCGGGCATGCAGCTCACGCTGATGAACAGTCGCGCCGCGACACTGATTGCCGGCGACCCCGAGCGCTGGAAGCTCGCCGGTGACCAGGTCTACGTCGATCTCGATCTCAGCGCCGCCAACCTGCCGCCGGGGACCCAGCTCGGCCTCGGGTCGGCAGTGCTCGAGGTCAGCGATCAGCCGCACCGCGGGTGCGCCAAGTTCGCCGCCCGCTTCGGCCGCGCGGCACTGAAGTTCGTGAATTCCGATGTCGGCGTCAAGCTGAACTTGCGGGGCGTGAACGCCCGCGTGATCGAACCCGGAACCGCGCGACCGGGCGACGAGATCCGCAAGCTGTCCTCCTAGCGCCGCCTATTCGGCGGAGGCGACGCCCACCGGGCACGAGAGCCCGGTCCCTCCGATCCCGCAGTAGCCCCTCGGGTTCTTCGCCAGGTACTGCTGGTGGTAGTCCTCGCCGAAGTAGAACTCGGGGGCGGGCACGATCTCGGTGGTGATCTCCCCGAACCCGGCGTTCTCGAGCACCTGCTGGTAGGCGTCGCGCGACGACTTCGCCGCCGCCTCCTGGGATTGGAAGTACGTATAGATCCCCGACCGGTACTGTGTGCCGACGTCGTTGCCCTGGCACATGCCCTGGGTCGGGTCGTGGCCCTCCCAGAAGAGCCGCAGGAGCGCATCGTAGGTCGTCCGGCGCGGATCGTACACCACCCGCACCACCTCGGCGTGGCCGGTGAGCCCCGAGC
>JBOGFL010000129.1:0-4972 GCA_050743285.1 Acidimicrobiia bacterium | reverse complement strand
GCCGATGCCAGCGCGTCGTCGGCCTCGACATCGACCATCGCCCAGACCGTCAACCCCAGCGCTTCGAGCGCCACTTCCAGCAGCGGGAACAGCACCAGGAGATCGGGATCGATGCCGGCGCCGGTCTTGTACCCGGGCCAGAGATCGTTGCGAAACGACTCGATGATGTGATCGGTCGCGACGCCGACGTGAGTTGCGCCCTCCTCGAGCAGCGTCAGCACCGAGCCCGCCACGCCTCGCACTGCTCCGACCTCGACTCCCTCGGGATCGTGGTGCGAAGGCAACGCGTAGTAGTAGCGGAACAGCTCGTAGGTGCCGTCGACGAGGTGCACGTTCATGATTTGTCACGCTTGCGGTGAAAGGGTCCGCCGGGCCAGGCTTCCCGTGCACCGGGCCAAGGGGCGCCGACAGCAATCAAGGAGGACGTGATGGTATTGCGGGACCCGGGCACGCTCGCGCCCGACCAGCTGAGGGCGGCGGCGAGAAACTGGGGCTTCTTCCTGTTCGCCGGCATCGTCTCGGTGGTTTTCGGGTTCGTGGTGCTCTCACTCACTGTCGAGACGGTCTGGACGCTGGCCATCTTCGTCGGCATCTGGCTGATCTTCACCGGGATCGACGAGCTGATCGTCGCGGGCAAGGCCATGGAGTACAAGTGGCTGTACCTCGTCGGCGGTGTCCTGTCGATCATCGCGGGGATCGTCTGCCTCGTGTGGCCAGACTCCACGCTGCTCGTGATCTCCATCTTCATCGCCTGGTTCCTGCTCTTCCGGGGGGTCTTCGACCTCGTCGTCGCCCTCACCAACACCCACGCCGATTACTGGTGGGTGCTGCTCGTCCGCGGCCTCGTCGAGATCCTGCTGGGCCTCTGGGCTATCGCCGACGGGGCCGAGCTGGCGCTGTTCGTCGTGCTGGTCGGCGTCGGCGCCATCGTCTACGGCGTGGTGGAGATCTTCGCATCGATGCGCCTCCGGGAGATCAACAAGGCATCCCCGGCGTAGCTCACATCCCGGAAAGACGCTCCCAACCGGGCGGCGGCGCCAGCCGCCAGTACTGCTGCGGCACGGGCGCGTCCAACGGCCGGTCCAGGCCCCAATTGCGCGTCAGCGCGCGCAAGCGCGGCACGGTCCTCCTCGCGTCGGCGGGCAACGATGTCGTCGCCGGGTTCGTATCCGCCGAAGTCGTGCATCGGGTCGTCGGGCACCGCCGAGCTTGTCACAACCGCGCCAAATCGACGACGAGCGGCCGGTGATCACTGACCGCGGCGTGTGCCACCTCCACTTGCTCGACGGCGAGACCCGAGAACGCCACGTAGTCGATCCGGACTCGCGGCTCACGGGCCGGAAACGTCGGACCGCTCGGCGCGACCTCGAGGCCGCCTGCGGTCAAGACCGGCTCGGCTTCCTCGGACCCGAGGTTGAAGTCGCCGAGGAGGACGCGCGGCGGTGGGCGCCGGTTCAGTGCATCGACCGCGGCGTCGAGCTGGGTGAGCGCGGCCGCGGGCGACCCTCCACTCTGGTGCCGGGCCTGGAGATGGGTCGCGGCCACCGAAACCTCGAGTCCCGCGGCGACGACCCGGCCGAGGAGGACCGCGCGCGACTCCCTCCCAGGTTGCCCCGGGAGGTGGCGGCGCTCGACGTCGCGCGCTTCGCCCCGGGTGAAGAACGCATTGCCGAACCTCCCGAACCAGTGCCGACGGCTGGCGGCCACGAACTCGTGCCGGACACCCAGTTTCCGGGCGAGGACGCGTGCCTGGTGACGGAGACCCGACCGCCAGACGAAGCAATCGACCTCCTGCAGCGCAAGCACGTCGGCGTCGAGCACAACGCAATCGCGGGCGAGCTGCCCGAGGTCCACGCACCCGTCGGGTCCTTCGGCGTGGCGGATGTTGAAGGTGACGACGCGTAGCGTCACGCGTCGGTGTAGGTCCAGTCAGGGCGCTTACGCGCCTGGTACTCGTCGTAGATTGCGACCCCGTCGACGAGATCGACGAGCTTTGGCACCACCGCCGGTGGCGCTTGCGCCGCGGTGCCCTCGAGGTGGGCGACGAACTCCTCCGGGAAGGCGCGCAGCAGGCTACCGATCACACGTTGTTCCTGCGCGCCGAGAAAGCAGCGATTGGCATCGGTGACTCGGAGCAGGCGCGCGCCGATGACCTCGACGTCGTGTTCAGTGCCCTGACCGCCGAGGATGCGGTCGAGGAGCGCGGTGATCTCGCCGGTCCCCCACTTGCAGGGCGGGCACTGGCCACACGACTCCACGTAGAGAAAGCGGGAGATCGCCCGCGCCACCGCGACCATGTCGGCGGTCTCGTCGTACACGATGAACCCGGCCGCGCCGAGCCCGCTGCCCGCGGTAGTCATCCCCTCGTAGCTCACCCGGGTCGCGAGCTGGTCGGGCCCCGTGAGCACGGGATTCGCCACGCCCGACAGGACCGCCTTCACCTGGTGACCAGGCCGGACTCCGCCCCCCAACTGGTCGATCACATCAGCCAATGGCGTCCCCAGCTCGACCTCGCCCACACCGGCATGGTGCGTGTCGCCCACGACGGTCGCGATCACCGCACCGGCGGACTGCTCGGTCCCGAGCCCGCGGTGCCACTCCGAGCCTCGGTCGAGGATCACCGGGACGGTGGCAAGGGTCTCGACGTTGTTGACGAGCGTCGGGTTCGAGCTGGGCACCTCGAGCCCGTCGGACGAGAGATCGACGCCCGCCGACCACCCCATCTGGGGTTGTGCGGTGAACAGGCCGTACACGTAGGGCGGAAAGAACCGCGGGAGCGGGTCCTCGCCCTCGATCACCTCGAGCAGGCCTTTCTCCTCGCCGAACAGGTACTCGTCGGGTCCCGTCACGAGCGTGATCGGCGCGCTGCCGACGAGCTCGGCCGCCGCCATCTCTTCCAGCGCGCGTCCGAGCGCGGCGATCTGGGGAGCGAACGACGCCTTCACCGCGATGAACGCACCGACCGCGCCGACGGCACGCACCGCGATCTCGACGCCCT
Organism: Acidimicrobiia bacterium; assembly: GCA_050743285.1. GTDB lineage: Bacteria > Actinomycetota > Acidimicrobiia > IMCC26256 > JACDBD01 > JBOGFL01. Next base: position 1,974 of record JBOGFL010000129.1, on the reverse strand, counting down.
CGATCACCTGGTACGGATTGACAGCCATGAGCGTGCGGTCTTTGAATGTGCCCGGTTCGCCCTCGGCGCCGTTGGCGACGACGTAGCGGTCGCCGACCTCCGGTCCGCCGGCCCGGATCGACGCCCACTTGGTCCCGGTCGGGAATCCGCCGCCGCCTCGCCCCCGCAGCCCGGCGCGGGCGAGCATGTCGATGACGCCGTCGGGACCGAGCTCGGCGGCCCTCGTCAGGCCGCGTCCGCCGCCCCCGGCGAGGTACGCGTCGAGCGAGCCGACCGCTTCGTCGGGCAGCAGATGGCCCATCGGCTCAGGTGCGGGCGATGCGACCCCGGAGGGCGGCGAAAGCCAGTACTTGGCTCACGACTCCGACACCGATGATCGCGAGGAGCCCGATGCCGATGTCGCGAGCGGCCCATCCGTCGAGGATCAGCGCCCGCATTCCATCGAGGAGATAGGTGACCGGATTCACCGACGCGAGCGTTTCGAGCCAGCCGCTCAGGAGGTCGCGAGGTGTGAACGCGGTAGTCAGGAACGCGAACGGGAAGAAAAGAAGGAAGCTCGTGTTGACGGCCGCGGGGTTCCCGGTCTTCAGCGCGATCGCGTACGGGAAGCCGGTGAACGCGAGACCCCACGCCCCGGTCATGACGATGAGGGCCACCACGCCGGCCGGGCCGGTCTCGTAGCTGACCCCGACCGCGAACCCGATGATGAGCACCGGGATCGTCAACGCCATCATCAACAGCACATCGGCGACCATGAGACCGAGGAGCAGCGCGAGCCGGCTGATCGGCGTGAGCAGCAAGCGGTCGAAGTACCCGCTTTGGATGTCGGTGACGAGCGCCGATGCTCGCGAGACTCCCGTTACTGCGAACACGAGGCCCACCGGCAGGTAGAAGGCCTTGAAGTCGAATCCGGGGATCGACTCGGTGACGTCGGACAGCGCCCCCAGGTTGACGACGTAGAAGAAGATCGGGATCACGAGCGCGGGGATGATCGCCTCGGGCTCCCGGGGAATCGCCCGTACCGCCCGGCCCGCGATAGAGAGGGTGTCGGCGAGGAAGCCGGCCGATCGGGCGCGGACCGGCGTCAGGGCCAGCAGCTCGGGCGCGCTGCTTGCCGTCACTGCGCCTCCCCGTCTTCCCACTCGTCCGCGGGTTGGATGTGGCCGCCGGTCAGCTCCAGGAACACATCGTCGAGCGTCGGGGTGCGCAGGGTGAGGCTGCGCACGGTCACACCACACCCGTTGAGGGCCACCGCCACCGGACTCAACGCGGCCGAGCCATCGTCGACCCGAATTGTCAGCTCGTTCCCGTGTTCGTCGGCGCGTTGGATTCCGGGAACCTCGCGTACGGCGTCGCAAGCGACGTCGGCGGCGCCGTCGATGGCGGCGATGATCACGTCGGAACCCAGGGAACGCTTGAGGTCGTCGGGCGCTCCCTCGGCGACGATGTGGCCTTGATCGATGATGCCGACGCGCCCGGCCAGCGTGTCGGCCTCCTCCAGGTACTGGGTGGTGAGGAAGATCGTCGTCCCGAGCTCGACATTGAGCCGGGTGACCTCGGTCCACACCGTGGCGCGACTTACAGGGTCGAGGCCGGTGGTCGGCTCGTCGAGAAACAGGACCTCGGGGTTGTGAATAAGCGCGGCCGCGAGGTCGAGGCGGCGTTTCATGCCCCCCGAATACGTCGCAATCCGCTGGTTGAGCGCGTCGCCGATGTCGATCATGGCGGCCAACTCCTCGATGCGACGCTCGGCGTCATGGCGGCGGAGGCCGTACAAGCGGGCCTGGAGTCGGAGCAATTCGATGCCGCTCTGCTTGTCGTCGAGCGCCGAGGACTGGAGCGCGACCCCGATTCGAAGTCGCACCCGGTCCGGATTCTCGATCACGTCGTGGCCGGCAACGAAGGCACGCCCGCTCGACGGAAGCAGCAACGTGCACAGCATTCGCACACACGTCGTCTTGCCCGCGCCGTTCG
>JBOGFL010000128.1:0-9165 GCA_050743285.1 Acidimicrobiia bacterium | reverse complement strand
CAGACCTTCAACGAGGTGTTCTTCGACGACGTGCGGCTCCCGGCCGAGAACCGGGTCGGTCCCGAGAACGAGGGCTGGTCGCTCGCCAAGGTGACCCTCGCAAACGAGCGCGTCTCGCTGTCGAGTGAAGGCGCGCTCTGGGGTCGCGGCCCGTCGGCGCACGACCTCGTCGACCTCGTTCGCAAGCACGGCGGCCTCACGGATCCGCGGCTTCGGCAGCGCATCGCCGCGCTGTACATCGAGGCCGAAGTGCTCCGACTCATCCGGCTGCGCTCACTTACGGCTCGTGTGAAGGGAGAGCCGCCCGGTCCCGAAGCGTCGGTGCGCAAGGTGCTCGCCGACGAGCACGGGCAACGGATCATGGGCTTGGCCAAAGACCTCGCCGGCACCGACGGGCTGCTTGCCGGGACGGGCCCGCTGGGCGAGCAGGAAGGTGAATGGGACTACGGCTTCCTGTTCGCGCCGGCCCTCACCATCGGCGGCGGCACCGGCGAGGTGCAGCGCAACATCATCGGCGAGCGCGCGCTCGGTCTCCCCCACGACCCCGCGTGAGCGGCGTCTCCGAACCGGGGCCGGGCCGGCTCGATCCGGCCACGCCCGTACTCGTAGGCACCGGCCAGGTGAGCAACCGCGTCACCGACGTCACCGACGCCCGTGAGCCCGCCGAGCTGATCGTCGATGCCGCCCGGCAGGCGGACGTCGACGCGGGCGGTTCCCGTTCGGTGCTCGGGGCCGTCGACGTCGTGGGCGTGGCGCAGATCGTCTCGTGGCGCTATCCCGACCCGGGCCGCGTGATCGCGAGCCGGCTCGGGATCGAGCCCACACAGTCGGTGACGACGACGACCGGCGGTAACAGCCCGCAAATGTTGTTGAACCATCTCGCGGGAGAGATCCAGGGCGGTCGCGTGCGCGCCGCCTTGCTGTGTGGCGGCGAAGCCATCGACTCCCGTTGGCGCGCCATGCGCGAGAAGGTGTGGCTCGAATGGCCGGAGGCGCCGGAGGGTGAGCCCGATCGGGTGCTCGGCGACGACCGTCCGGGCAGTCACGCCGCTGAAGTGGCGGTGGGGCTCGACCAGCCGATCGCCGTGTACCCGCTGCTCGAGAGCGCGGTGCGAGCGTCGACCGGTGCGTCGGTCGCGGTTCACCAGCGACACATCTCCGAGTTGTGGTCTCGCTTCAGTGCAGTGGCGGCGGCGAATCCGTACGCGTGGTCGCGCACACCGCGCACGGCAGAGGAAATACGTACGGTCTCGCCGACCAATCGCATGATCGGCTTCCCGTACCCGAAGTTGATGAACAGCCGTATCGACGTCGATCAGGCCGCGGCGGTGCTGCTGTGCTCGGTGGAGGTCGCGCGTGACCTCCGGATCCCGTCAGACCAATGGGTGTTTCCCCAGGCCGGCGCCGACGGCGCCGACCACTACTGGGTCTCGGAGCGCGAGTTCCTGAGCAGGTCGCCGGCGGTTCGCTTCGCCGCGCGCAGCGCGCTGAAGCTCGCGGGCGTGGGCATCGACGACGTGGCACAGGTCGATCTCTATTCGTGCTTCCCGTCGGCCGTGCAGATCGCGGCAACGGAGTTGGGACTCGGTCTCGACCGTCCCCTCACCGTGACCGGAGGCCTGGGCTTCGCCGGTGGTCCCGCGAACAACTACGTGACGCACTCCATCGCCACCATGGTCGATCGCCTTCGTGGGGCCGACGGCGCGTTCGGGCTCTGCACGGCCATCGGCTGGTACGTCACCAAGAACTCGGTTGGCGTCTACTCGAGCCGCCCACCAGCCGGCGGTTTCCGTCACGTGAACGTGCAGCGCGAGGTCGATGCCACACCGCGTCGTGCCCTCGCCGAGGGCTATGAGGGCCCGGTCACCATCGAGGCGTACACAGTCATGCACGACCGCGATGGTTCACCTTGGCACGGCGTCGCGTCGGGACTGACGTCGGATGGCGCGCGGACGTGGACACAGACCGACGAACCGGCGCTGGTGCAGGCCATGACGCACGAAGACTGGTGCGGTCGCGCCGCCGCGGTGCGCAACCGAGAGCTCGTCGAGCTCCCCGGCTGACGCTCAGCCGTCCGCCGCGTCTCGAGTCGCGACGTCTCTTGCCCATCGGTAGTCGGCCTTGCCCGCCGGGCTCCGGACGAGCTCGTCGAGGAAGATGATCCGCCGCGGCAACTTGTAGCGGGCCACATGTCGTTCGCACTCGGCTACGAGGGCGGCTTCGTCGCCCGTCGCACCGGGCGCCAGGCGCACCAGCGCGACAATCTCCTGTCCCCACCGCTCGTTGGGACGACCGACGACGACGGCGTCGTCGACCGCCGCGTGCTGCTTCAAGGCCTGCTCGACTTCCTCGGCGAAGACCTTCTCGCCGCCGGTGTTGATCGTCACCGTGTCGCGACCGAGCACTTCGATGGTCTCGGCGTCGCGCCAACGAGCACGGTCACCAGGGACCGCCCACCGGGCATCGCCGACAACAGGGAAGGTTCGCTCGGTCTTGGCCCGGTCGCCGAGATAGCCGAGTGGGATCCGGCCCCGCTGCGCGAGCCAACCCAGTTCGTCTTCACCAGGCTCGACGACACGCCGCAGGTCTTCGCTCAGCACCGCGGTATCGCTCGAAGGCTCGAACCCGCCGCTGGTCGCGGCGGCGCCCGCCGCGCTGAAGTTGCGGCCCTGCCCGCCGGTCTCCGACGCGCCGATGGCGTCGAGAACCATCGCGTTGGGCAGGTGCGCGAGCAGACGCTCCTTGTTGGCGGGGCTCAGAGGCGCTCCGCCGCTGACAATGAGAAACAGCGAACTGAGGTCGTAGTCGTGCGCATCGAGCTCATAGAGGAGAGGAGTGGCGAACGCGTCGCCCACGATAAGCATCGCGTTGCACTTCTCGGCCGCTACCACCGACCACACATCGGCCGCATCGAGGCGTTCCGGTCGGCTCGGGAAGATCGCCGTACCCCCGGCGTCGAGCTGGTTGAAGACGAACCACTGGGCCGCGCCGTGCATGAGCGGCGGCGTGACCATCGCGCGCACGCCGTCGGCGACGGCTGCCTCGACAATCTCATCGAGCGAGTCGAATTCGCCGTTGGTCGTCGCGTTCCGCCCGACGAACCCCGACACGAATATGTCGGCGATGCGCCACAGCACGCCCTTCGGGAGGCCGGTGGTCCCGCCGGTGTAGAGGACGTAGAGGTCGTCGGGCGACCAGTCGAGCGGCGGACGCGTGGGGGACGCCGCGGCCAGCGCCTGTTCGTACTCGACCGCACCGGGCAGCAACGGCGCCCCCGATCCGTCGTCTACCTGCAGCAACACCCTCAGGTCGGGGAGATCGGGCAACACCTCCGCCAGCCGGGGAGCAAAGGCCCCGTGGTAGACGACGGCGCGGGCACCAGCGTCGGCAAAGAGGTGCCGGAGCTCTTCGGCCACGTACCGGTAGTTCACGTTGAACGGGGCCACGCGCGCCTTGTACGCGCCGTACATCCCCTCGAGGTATTCGGGCCCGTTGTGCAGATAGAGCGCGAGCATGTCCTGGCCGCGCTCCCACCCTGCGAGCTCCGACCGCTCACGGTGCGCGCCGAGCCCCTGCGCACGCAGGCAATTGGCAAGCCGTCGGGTGCGATCGGTGACATCGGTCCACGAGTACCGCCGCTCGCGGTACACGAAGCACTCGGCTTCGGGTTTGGCGGCCGCGACCGCCTCCTGCACCTCGGCAATGTTGAACTCCGGCACGAGCGGTTACGTTAGGCCCGATGGCTGTCACTGCCGCACCGACCGACGCCGCGCGGGTCGAGGCCGCGGTCGATGCGCTCCTTGCCGACTGCGACGCGAAGACGATGCCCGCCGAGGACTTCTGGGGCGCCCGCTTCGACCGCGGTCTCGCCTGGGTGTCGTTCCCGGAGGGCCACGGGGGTCTCGCGGTGGCGCCGCCGCTCCAAGCCGTCGTCGATCAGGCGCTCACCGATGCCGGCGCGCCCGACAATTTCCCCCGCAACCCCATCGGACTGGGGATGGGCGCACCAGTCGTGCTCGCGCACGGGAGCCCCGCCCAGAAGGAGCGATACCTGCGGCCACTGTTCACGTGCGAAGAGATCTGGTGCCAGATGTTCAGCGAGCCGGGCGCCGGCTCCGACGTCGCCGGATTGTCGACCCGTGCGATCCGCGACGGCGAGGAATGGATCGTGAACGGGCAGAAGGTGTGGACCACCCTTGCCCACAAGTCCCGGTACGGCATGCTGGTCGCCCGCACCGACCCCGACGCGGTCAAGCACAAAGGCCTCACCTACTTCGTCGTCGACATGCACGCGCCCGGCGTCGAGGTCCGACCGCTGCGCCAGATGACGGGCGACGCCGAGTTCAACGAGATCTACTTCACCGACGCCCGCATCCCCGACTCGGAGCGCCTCGGTGACGTCGGCGATGGCTGGCGCGTCGTGCTCACCACGCTGATGAACGAGCGCATGGCGATCGGCGCTTCAGCTCCGGAGGAAGAGCGTGGGGCGATTCGCGAGGCGCTTGCGATCTGGAACGCACGCGACGACGCCGGACGCGCCGATCTCGTGGCCCGAGACCGCCTCGTCGCCGCGTGGGTCGACTCCGAGGTCCTGCGCCTGACGACGATGCGGGCGGTCAAGGTGCGGGAGGCCGGCACTCCCGGGCCGGAGGGCTCGGTGGTGAAGGCGCTCGCCTCCGAGCTCAACCAGCGCATCTACGAGCTGTGCATCGATCTCCTCGGTCCGGAGGGCGCGCTGTACTGGTCGTACGAGATGCGGCGACCCGACGAGATCAACGAGAACCGCGACATCCATCAGACGTTCCTGCGCAGCCGCGCCAACACCATCGAGGGCGGCACATCGGAGATCATGCGCAACATTCTCGGCGAGCGCGTACTCGGGCTCCAGGGCGAGCCGCGCACCGACCGCGACCTTCCGTGGAACGAAGTACCGCGCAACTGATGCGAATTCGCCTCTTCACCGAACCGCAGCAAGGCGCTACCTACGATCAGCAACTGCACATGGCGCAAGCGGCCGAGCGACTCGGTTTCGACGGCTACTTCCGCTCCGACCACTACATCCGCTGCGGACGAACGGCGCCGCCGGCACGCCGGCCGAAGTGACCGAGACACTGCATGCGTTCGAGGCGGCGGGTGCCGAGGCTGCCTACCTGCAGGTTCTCGACCTCGACGACCTCGACCACATCCGCTTGGTCGCGTCGGAGATCGCGCCGGCGGTGACCGGGTCATGAGCGTCGACCAGACAGTTCGCTCCTATTTCGAAGCGATCCGCGCGCGCGACGTGGAGGCGATCCGCGGACTGTTCGCCTCCGACGCCGAGTTGTGCTCGGCGTTCGGCGTCGTGAACGGCGCCGACGCCATCGCCACGTTCTACGCCGACTACGCCTTCCAGTTCGACGACATCTGGCCCGAGCCGGGGCCGCTGATCATCGCCGGAAACCGGGTGGCGGTAGAGATCAGTCTTACGATGGCCGGCCGCACGAGCCAGGTCGCCGATGTGTTCGACCTCACCGGCGACAAGATCAGCCGTTTGGCGATCTACGGCGCGATCGAGCGCGATCAAGCCTGATGCGGGCCGCGGTCGCGCGGGCGGTCGATGAGCCGGTCGAGGTCCGCGACGACGTCGAGCTGGCCGGGCCGGGGACCGGCGAGGTTCGCGTGGCGGTGCGTGCAACCGGCGTGTGCCACTCGGACCGCTCGATCCTCGACGGCACCGTCCCGGTGCCACTGCCGTGCGTACCCGGTCACGAAGGTGCGGGTGTCGTCGTCGGCGTGGGCGACGACGTGGCCGGTATCGCGCTTGGGCAGCCAGTGATCCTGTCGTGGATCCCGCTGTGCGGCGCGTGCTGGTTCTGCCGCCACGGGAAGCCGCACCTTTGCACCGAGACCGCGGCGGCGGCGATGCGATCGTCGCTGTCGATCGGCGGCGAACGGATCGGCGCCGGCATCGGTCCCGCTTGCTTCGCCGAAGAGACAGTCGTCCCCGCGGCGGGGGTCATCCCCATACCCGACGATGTGCCGTTCGAGGTGGCCGCACTCGTCGGTTGCGCCGTCACCACCGGCGTCGGCGCCGCGGTGAACACCGCGCGCGTGCAGCCGGGATCGTCCGTCGTGGTGATCGGGTGCGGCGGAGTCGGGATCAGCGCGATCCAAGGGGCGCGGCTGTGCGGCGCGGCGGAGATCGTCGCCGTCGATCCTGTTGAGTCGCGTCGCGCCGAGGCCCGCCGGTTCGGCGCCACCCACGACGCGCATCCCGACGCGCTGCCCGACGTGTTGGGTGAAGTGACGACCGGACTCGGATTCGATTTTGCGTTCGAGGTGGTCGGCCGGCCCGGAACGATCCGGTTGGCATGGAACGCGACCAAACGGGGTGGGACCACGACGATCGTCGGCGCAGGCCGGATGGACGACGAGTTGCGGTTCACGCCCTTCGAGCTTTTCTATTTCGAACGCCGGCTGCTCGGCTGCGTCTACGGCTCTGCTGACCCACGCGTCGACTTTCCCCGGTTGCTGCGGCTGTGGCGCACCGGCCGCCTCGACCTCGCGGGCATGGTCACCGGCCGGGCCGGCCTCGACGCGGTGAACGACGCGTTTGGTGCGATGGATCGCGGTGAAGGTATCCGGACGGTGCTGGAGCCCTAGGCTTTCCATCGATTTTGGCGTCGCGAAGCCGGCCCGCGCGACGCCGGGACGAGAAGGGATCTAGCCGACGCGCAGGATCTCTCCGGCGGGGTCGTCGGTGGGGCGGTCGTCGCGGATCGTAACCCGGCCGTTCACGAGCACCGCTGCGTAGCCTTCGCCCGCCTGGAACAGGCGCGGCGCGCCACCGGGCAGATCGTGGGCGACGGTCAGCGGGCCGCGGCGAAGGCGGTCGATGTCGATCACGCACACGTCGCCCGCCTGGCCGGGTTCGAGTGTGCCGCGCTCGGTGAGCCCGTGGAACCGCGCCGGGCGCCGGGTGATTCGCTCGATGGCGAGCGGGAGCGGGAGCCGGCCCTCGTCCCGCACGACTCGCGCGAGCAGGTACGTCGGGTAGGTGTAGCTCGTGACCGAGGTGACGTGGGCGCCGGAGTCGCCGAGACCGACGAGAGTGTGCTCGTCGCCGACGAGTTCGACGCGACCGTCGTGGTCGCGGTTGACGACCGGCACCTGGATCTCGGTTGCCAGGTCGTCGGCGACGGCGAGGTCACAGAGGAGATCGACGGGGTGCACGCCGGTCGCTGCCGCCGCATCGGCGAGTGTGGCGCCGAGCAGCTGCGGCCACGACGCCGACGCCGACACGATCCATTCGCGGTAGCAGGGCGCGAGCATCCGGGTGCAGTCCTCCGGTGCGGCTCGCAGCACGGCACGGAGCTCGTCGCCGGCAAGGCGGGCAAGCCGTTCGCGAGGCTCGAGCTGGAAGAAGCCGGCCAGGGCGCCGTCCCACCCGCCGATGACGGCCGCCACCGAGGGACGGTCGAAGCGCAGCGCGGTGGTGACGGGTAGGGGCGCCACCTGCGGCGCGACGGCCGCCGCGCCGTTCGCCTCGGCGTTGTGGACGAGGACGTCCTGCCATACGCCGTCGCCCGGCTCGGCGAAGCACGGTGACCACGTGAGACGCGCCCCGGCGGCCCGTGTCCAGGCGACGTACTGATCGACCTCCCGCCGCAAGCCGCTCGGGTCACCCGAGAACTTGGTCTCCACGTTGATCTGCCACACCCGCCCGCGACACGCCTCGACCAGCGACTGGAGCTCGGCGCGATCTGCGTACCGGCTCGGCACCGGTTCGCCGTAGGCGTCGTTGTGGTTCGGCCCGCGGGAGGTTGCGAGCCCGATGGCGCCGGCGGCAAGCGCACGCGTCAACTCGGCGGCCAGGGCGCGCCGTTCGTCGTCGGTTGCCGTCTCGCCCCGCGCCCGTTCGCCCATGACCGCGTAGCGAAGCGCCGAATGCGGCACGTAGCCGGCGACATTGACGGTCAGCGGTCGGTGACCGAGGTGATCGAGGAACTCGGGCCAGCTCGACCACGAGAACGGGACACCCAACGACGTGCTCTCGAACGGGATCTCCTCGACGACCTCGAGGCTGCGCAGGAGGTAGTCGCCGCCTCCCTCGGGGCACGGCGCGATCCCGAACCCGCACAACCCGATTACGACGCTCGTCACGCCGTGCAAGCTGGTCGGAACTGCCGACGCGTCCCAGCACAGCTGCGCGTCGAGGTGGGTGTGCGGGTCGACGAAGCCCGGCGTGACGACCGCACCCGACGCGTCGATCGTTTCGCGGGCCGGTCCGACGCCGGACTCGACCGACGTGATCCGCCCGCCGTCGATCGCGACGTCGCCGGACCGTGCGGGAGCGCCGGTGCCGTCCACCAACAGTCCGCCGCGGATCACGACGTCGTGCATCACCGGCACGCTACCGGGACCCACCGTCGGGTCGGTACTCTGCTGGCGTGTCACAGGGGGGAAATGCGGCAGTGGTGTCGGAGTTTCTCGACGCCATGGTCGCCCACGACTGGGATCGGATGGCCGGATGCGTCGCCGACGACGTGCACCGCGTCGGTCCCTACGGCGACGAGTACCAGGGCAAGGGTGACTACGTCGCGTTCATTGCCGACACGCTGCCTCGCCTACGCGACTACCGCATGGAAGTAGCGCGTGTCGTCGTGGCCGGCGACCTCGTCATCGCCGAACTGAGCGAGACCGTCGGCGCCGACGGCCGGCTGCTGTGCACACCCGAGGCGCTCGTCTTCGACTTCGATCACGGACGCATTTCACACATCGCCGTCTACACCCAAGACGGCCATGAGCCAGGAGAGAAGGAATGAGCAAGGAGAACGGCCGCACGCCGGTCATCGACGCCGACGGTCACGTGACCGAAGACCACAACTGGATCGTGGCCCACCTCCCCGACGACCTGCGCGATGCCGCGCCCCGGCCGGGCCAGGACGAAGACGGCAACCCGGTCACGCTGGTCGGCGGCTCGCCGTGGCGGCCCCGGTTCTCGTTCCCACACGGATCCCACGCGCACACCTCCGCCGGCGGGAAGGACCAGCAGGGCGGGCGCGACCCGAAGGTGCGGCTCTCGGTACTCGACGAAGAGGGCATCGATGCCGCGGTGCTGTTCCCGAGCCTCGGGTTCATGTACGGCATCGCCGACGACCCACGAGCCGCCGCCGCGCTCTGTGC
>JBOGFL010000127.1:0-2061 GCA_050743285.1 Acidimicrobiia bacterium | reverse complement strand
GTTCTGCGGTGGCGCGCCAACGAGGTCGCGGAGCTGCTCGACACGTCGGTGGCGTCGGTCAACAGTGCCCTACAGCGCGCTCGCGCCACGCTCGGCGCCGGTGACGCCGCGCGCGCCGACCCCACGGATCCCGCCGACGACGCGCAGCGCGCGCTGCTGGCCCGCTACGTCGAGGCGTTCGAGCGCTACGACCTCGATGCGCTCGTCGATCTCCTTCGCGAGGACGCGACGCAGAACATGCCGCCGTACGAGCTCTGGCTTCGCGGTCCGACCGAGATCGCGCGGTGGATGAGCGGTCCGGGCGCCGCGTGCCGCGGCTCGCGACTCGTTCCAACGGTTGCGAACGGTCTCCCGGCGTTCGGTCAGTACCGGGCAACCGGTCCCAACGGGAGCCACGAGCCGTGGGCGCTCCAGGTTCTCGAGATCTCAGATGGGGAGATCACCGGGCTCACGTTCTTCCTCGACACCGCCCGGCTGTTTCCGCTGTTCGGCCTGCCCACGCGCCCCGAGTAGCCGCTCCGGACCCATACCGACCACGGCGGCGAGCCCGGCGAACTCGAGGAGACACTCGAGTTCGTGACATGTGTTGCGGAGCCGGAGATCGCGCCCGAGTCTGCTCGCCGTGAGTTGGAGCCGCGCCAGCACATCCAGCGTGACCCCGCTCGGACACGCAACCGTGTCGAGGTCGCAGATCACTGCGTCGGCCTCGCTGTACACGAGCAGCGCCCGCACCCGCGCGCAGAAGCCGAGAACCTGAGACCTGCTGATCTCTTGGCCGAACGCGATGACGACGAAGCTCCCCATAGCTCCTTTCGCGCCTTTCCGTTCAGACCGGCCGGCACGCCGAGACTCATCGCCGCACCGATGACTTCAGGCCTGGGCGGGGTCGAAATGGAAGGCCGGCAGGAGGACTGGGAGGAGCCCAAAGGACGTTCCGACGACGTGCGCAGCAACCAACCGAACGTCGCCAGCTGACACGTGGAGGGCGCTAGCGTGCCGATGCGGTGAGCTCGGACGCGGAACTTGCGATTCGGAATCTTCTGGCCCGGATTGCGCAGCTCGCGGACCGCGGCGAGGTCGAGGCGTACGTCGCCTCGATGACCGAAGATGTCGTGTGGGCAATGCCCGCCAACCCCGCGGTCGGCCTTGCGGCCGCAGAGCGACAGGGGCGAGCCGACGTCGCCGCGGGAGCCCATGAGCGTCTCTCAGCCGGCGTTCAGGGCCCCGGTTCGAACACCCGTCATGTCGTCACCACGACGGTCGTGAACGTCGAGGGTGACGATCACGCGACCGCCCAGTCGTACTTCCTCTTCATCGACGACACCACAACCGAGCCCGCGATCCGAAACATCGGACACTACGACGACATGCTCCGGCGCACAGCCGAAGGCTGGAAGCTGGCGTCGCGCAGCGTGACGTTCGGGTAGCCCGTCCTCGCTCGTCAGGCGAGGTACTCCCGTGACAACTCGCTCACGCGGCGAACACCGATGAGCGCCATCGTCCGGCGCACGTCGGCGTCGAGCATGCCGAGCACATAGTCGACACCTCGCTCGCCACCGGCACCCAGTGCGTACAAGTACGCGCGACCGGCCATGCATGCGCGCGCACCGAGGGCCACGGCCTTCACGATGTCGCTCCCCCGCCTGACGCCACCGTCGCAGATGATCTCGAGCCGGTCACCGACGGCATCAGCAACCGGGGCGACGAGGTCGAGGATCGCGGGCGCGGAGTCAAGTTGGCGACCGCCGTGGTTCGAGAGTGCAATCGCCTCGATCCCGGTGTCGGCGGCGAGAACGGCGTCCTCGACGGTCTGGATGCCCTTGACGATGAGCGGGCCGTCCCACACCGAGCGGAGCCAGTCGACGTCTTGCCACGACAAACTCGGATCGAACCGTGAGTTGATGTAGTCGGAAAGGGCGACCGCATCGCTCCCGTCGCCCAGGTCGGGCCGGGTGACGTTGGCGAAGCGGATGGGCTCCGCCCGCACGAAGTCCCACGTCCAGCCGGGATGGAGCACACCGTCGACGAGCGTGCCGAGACCGATGGTGGGCGGGAGCGTGA
>JBOGFL010000126.1:0-1539 GCA_050743285.1 Acidimicrobiia bacterium | reverse complement strand
GCCGTGGGGTGGAGGCGGCAGGAACTGCGACCGGAAAGGGGATGTCAGTCGACGAGCTCGTTCAGCAGGCCGATGGCCTGGTTCCAGGCGCCCTGGGTATCGGTCTCGCGACGGTCGAGAGAGCTGAGAGCCGGACCGAAGACGTTCTCCTGGATGACCGAGTCATCGGCGCCCTTGAACTGGGCGACGACGCCCTTGGCGCGCTCGGCGAGGATCGCCCCGGTCGGCGCGTCGTTGAAGAACGCGTTCGGGGTCGCGTCGGCTGCGAGCGTCTCCTGTGCCTTGATCGTCGAGGGGAAGTTGCCCGCAGCAGCGGACTGCTTCACCTGCTGCTCGGGCTGCGTCAGCCAGTCGGCCAGCTCGGCGGCAGCCTTCTTGTGCTGCGAGGTCTCCGGGATCGACAGGAACGCGCCACCCCAGTTCGCCGCGCCTCCGGGGAACACGTCGGCGAAGTCCCATCCGGTCGACGCGTCACCGCCGCCGGCCTCGACCTGCCCCTGCACGACGCCCAGCATCCAGCCCGGGCACACGAAGGTCGCGAAGGTGCCGTCGACGAACGACTTGCCGCCGTTCCAGTCCCAGGCCGTCTGCGCGGCGGACTGGCCGCCCTCGGTCGCGGCTCCCAACAGCTCGAAGCGCTCCTTGAGCTCGGCGTTGTCTTCGACGTTCAGCTTGCCGTCGGAGGTGTAATAGCCCTCGTCGAGCTGGTTGACCATGGCGTTCCAGACGAATCCGGAATGGTCGTACCAGGCCTTGCCGGTCTTCGCGGTGTAGTCGGCACCGACTGCGAAGTAGTTCTCCCAGTCGCCGTTCAACAGCTCGGTCACCGACTCGCGGTCGCTCGGGAGCCCCGCGGCCTCGAACGCGGCACCGTTGTAGCAGATGCCGCTCGGGCCGATGTCGGTGCCGTAGCCGATGACGCGGCCGTCGGCGTCGGTCGCCTGGCCGTACTTCCAGTCGACCCAGTCGTCCTTGCGGTCTTCGATGCCGTAGTCGCGCAGGTCGACGAATGTGTCGGAGACGTCCATGATCGCGCCGAGCCAGCCCTCTTCGACCGCGACGATGTCGCTGAGGCCGGAGCCGGCGGCGATCTTGGTGAACGCATCGGTGCGGGCGTTGCCGCCGGTATCGATGTTGGTCGCCTCGATCTTGACGTTCGGGTGGGCCTTCTCGTACTCCTTGTAGAGATCTTCGTAGCCGAAGGTGCCGAACGTGGTGACGGTCAGCGTCACCTCCTCATCGGCGCTCCCTTCCGCGGAATCGCCGGTGCTACCGGAGCAGCCGGCGAGGGCGAGGGCTGCGACGGATGCCACGGCGGCAGTCACGAGGATCCGATTGCGGGCACGTGTGTTCACGGTTCACTCCTTTGTGGTGGTCGTGCGGTGTGGTGTGTCGGGAGATGGTGGGAGCGCTCCCACGATCCGAGCAGTCACTCTATGGGAGCGCTCCCACGGTGTCAACCCACGCGGCGCGGGGTACCCTTGGGCAGTGCCCGAAGCCACGCTCTCCCCTGCCCTCATCCGCGCCGAAGCCCTGATC
>JBOGFL010000125.1:0-8718 GCA_050743285.1 Acidimicrobiia bacterium | reverse complement strand
GAGCTCGCCAATCTTTTTGAACAGAGGAAGCGGCTTGCGAACAGGCATCTCCTTGGCAAGTTGAGCGTCGAGGAGTACTCGCTCGACTATGCGCACCTCAACAACCGGATCGAAGCGCTTCTTTTCGGCACCGCCGCCGAGACGGCTGAGCCCTGAAGCGAACGGCTCAGCGAACGACGATCTCTGCTGCGGCTTCGAGCTTGTCCGGCGTGTGGTGCTCGAACAAGCGGGCTTGCGAAGCGAAGAGCTTGGCCGCGTCCCACTTCCTTCGCGGCGGCCGTAACCACCACTCGAACGTTCGGCCGTCCAGGGCTCGGCGTACTTCCGTTTGGTGGTACAGCGACAGCTGGTACGGCGTGTCGATGTAGCGCAAGTCGCCGACCGGCGTGACCGCGGCGACCGCAACGTGCTCGGGGTGCTCGAGACCAAGGGGCCAGATCCGGCAGGCGGACGGCTCCGTCATGACCTCGGGCAGCAGGCGGTTCGGCAGAGCTGGAACCGGCTCGGCGGCCGTGATCGTGACGCCGACAAGGGCGATCGCGTCCGATGCTCGGTGCCCGAGCCCGCGCCAGGTCGCGCCGACGGACGTCGCCCAGCGCGCACTTTCCCGCGCGCGCACGTCGTCGTCCGAGTACACCGTCACCACTTCGACCCGCCGGCCCTCGCGTGCCCACGCGCCGATGCTCCAACCCAGGCTGAGAAAGGCGTCGTCGCAATGCGGCTCGATCACATAGATGGGGTCGCCTTCGATCATCGAATCCGAAGCTCACTCTCGACCGGCAACGATTCCTAGCGTTGATAGCGGCTGGCTGCGACGGCGTCGAGGTGGTCACGCACCCAGTCCGACGTGAGGCGTAAACCCTCCTCGAGCGGCGTTTCCGGCTGCCAGCCGGCCCACTCACGAGCACGCGTGTTGTCACAAACCAGGCGCTCGACTTCGCTCCCTGTCGGACGAATGCGCTCTTCGTCGGCCACTACCTGCACGTCGCGCCCGGTGATGTGCGTCAGGAGCTCGACGAGAGCTCCCACCGAGATCTCCCGACCGGAGCCGATGTTGACGACCTCCCCTACGGCGCGGGAGCACTGAGCGACGGCAAGGAACCCGCTCACGGTGTCGTCGACGTAGTTGAAGTCGCGTGTGGGCGTCGTGGCTCCGAGCCGGATCTCGGTGACTCCTCGGTGCAGCTGACCCAAAATGGTGGGGATCACCGCCCGTGCCGACTGGCGCGGTCCATAGGTGTTGAAGGGTCGAACCACAGCGACTGGGAGGTCGAATGCGTGCTGGAAGCTGAGTGCCACCATGTCGCCACCGACCTTCGAAGCAGAGTACGGCGACTGTGGTTGCAAGGGATGGTTCTCGTCGATCGGAACGCGCTTGGCCGTCCCGTAGGTCTCACTGGTCGAGGTGTGCACGAGGAGCTCGGCACCTGCTCGAAGACAGGCGGCCGCGACGTGCTCCGTTCCCAACACATTGGTCTGCACGTAGCTCCCCGGGGCCACGTAGCTGTATGGAATGCCGACCAGTGCGGCCAGGTGAAAGACCACATCGCGGCCCTCGACTACCCCGAGGACGCGTAGCGGGTCCCGAATGTCACCCGCCTGAATGTCCACGTGCTCCTCTCGGCCCGCCAGCCAACCCTGCTCTGCGTACGGCTTGTAGTGGACGAAGGCCCGTATATCTGCCCCCTCGTGCAGCAGACGATCGACGAGCGTGCTGCCGATGAATCCCTCGGCGCCGGTGACGAGCACGCGGCGACCCGACCATGCCACCACGCCTAAATCTCTCCGTCGGCGACTGCGAAATGCATCAGCACTCGCTCGAAGTCCTCGGGACTACCGATGTCGAACCACTCCTCGAGAAGCGGGAAGACGTGGACGGGTAACCCCTCCGTCACGGCGCGACCGATCAGTTCCGGCATTCCGGACGCAACTCCCACGGGAACGAATCTGATGACGGCGGGGTCGAGGACGTAGATGCCCGCGGCAACGAGGTCTCGACGATGGGGCTTCTCCTCGATTGCGAGCACGTGGTGCTGCACGACGCTCAGAATGCCGTAGGGGATGGGTGAGAGGTGTTCGACGCCGGCGACGGTGATCGAGCCCTCGTGGTGCCAGTGAAAGTCGAGCAGACTTCGGAAATCGGCGGTCGTCACGAGATCGCCATTGACAACGAGGATCGGGCCCTCGACCCGCGGCAGAAGCGACAGGGCGCCGGCGGTGCCCATAGCAGTTCTCTCGCGTACGTAGTGGAGAGCGACGCCTAGCTGCTCGCCCGTGCCGAGGCGCTCCTCGAACATGTCGGCCTTGTAGTTGAGCGTCAGGTACACCTCGCGCACACCGGCGCGCGCGATGCCTTCGATCAAGCGCTCCACGATCGACGAGCCGCCGATCTTCAGCAGCGGCTTGGGCACTTTGTCGGTGAGAGGACGTAGGCGTTCACCGGCCCCGCCGACCATTACGACCGCGATGGGCGCTCCGGCAACGCGCAAGCCGAGCTCGTCGAGCGATCGAATTCCTACGAGGCTGCCGCTGGTCGCAACCGGAACCGAGCGCACGCGGTGAGCCTGGAGCAGAGTCAGCACTTCCTTCTTCGCCGTCCGATGCGACACCGTCAGCGGCTGCGCCGCCATCACCTGGTCGACTGTGGCGTCGAGGCCCGTTCCCGCGAGGACTGCGCGGCGGATTGCACCATCGGTCAGCGTGCCGAGGATTTCCTGATCCCGGCCGATCACAACAACGAGGTCACGACCGTTCTGCGCGATCCGCTCGTTCGCGCTCCGCAACGTGTCCTGTGGCGCGACCGTGAAACCGGCGTTGACGAGCGCCGATTTGTTCTTCGCTCGACGATCAGTCGGGTCGTTCAAGGAGCTCCTCCGCTGTTGGTGGGCGGTCGAAAGGACACCGGGACATCGTCGCGCAGTAGACCTGTCGGCTGGCGCCTGCGGTCGTGGTGAATAGCTCTGTCGCGCCGATGGCGCTGAGGACGATCAGGCTGTCGCCCGTACACTCGTGGCCCGTCGGGGAGGAAACCGTTGCTCCAGGAGTCGCCGTGATGCTCGCTCGATACGTGTTGGGCATCTTGCTTGCAGTGGTGGCCCTCTTCCCGATCGGGTTGGGCGCCCGAGCGACCCGTGCGTGGCTCCTCCCGGGCTGGTCGGGTGCGCCAGCAGTGCTCGCGGAGGTCGTTCTCGGGCTCGGTCTGGTGATCGGCGTGTCCGAGATCTTTGGCGCTGTCGGTTTGTTCCGGGTCGTGCCGATGGTGGCGGGCCTCGCGGCGACCGGATGGTGCGTGTGGCTCGTCGCCCGGCGCCGATCGTCTACGGCTCCCGTCTCCGCAGGCAACGCGCCACTGCGAGCAGGAGACGCCGCGTGGGCGCGGGCGGGACGTACCGGCCTTGTGGTTGCGCTCGTCGCCACAAGTGTCGTCGTCGCCGAATGGAGCACGCGCACGATCGCGGCGCTTCGTCACGGTATGGAGGGGGTCGACACGCTCTGGTACCACCTTCCGGTTGCGGGTCGATTCGCGCAGGAGGGATCCGTCACGGGCGTGCACTTCCTCGAGTACGAAGCTTTCACCGCATACTTCCCGGCCAACTCGGCGGTTCTCCACGCGTTGGGGATACTGCTCATCGGCACCGACCTGCTCTCTCCGCTCTTCAATATGGGGTTCCTCGCGCTCGTCCTGCTAGCGGCGTGGTGCGTGGGGCGGCCGTACGGTGTCGCGCCGGTGACACTGGCCGGCGCGGCACTGGTGCTCGCCCTTCCGGCGATCGCAACAACGCAACCGGGCGGTGGCTACAACGACACCGTGGGCGTGGCTTTGCTCCTTGCTTCGGTCGCGTTCCTCCTCAATGTCGACGCTCGAGATTCGTGGCCCCAGCCGGCGGCGCTCGGCATAGCTGCCTTGGGTGCCGGCCTGGCCCTCGGCACGAAGTGGCAGTTTCTCGCCCCGGTGGTTGCGCTCTCGTTCGGCGTCGTCGCCGTCGCTCCCCGCCGGGTGCGTCGCCGTACCGCAGCGCTGTGGCTGACCGTCGTCGGGCTGGCCGGTGGTTTCTGGTACGCGCGGAACCTCATCGCGGTCGGCAACCCGATTCCTCCGCTTGATCTCGAACTCGGCCCGATCAGCCTTCCCAGCATCTCGCTCGGCACCCCCCAGTTGAGCGTTGGCGAGCATCTGCTGGATCGCGAGGTGTGGCAGGACTACTTCCTGCCCGGTCTGGGCCAGGCCTTCGGGCCGGCATCGTGGGCGTTGCTAGCCCTGGTTGCGTGCGGCCTCGTTCTCGGTGTCGTGGCGCCACGCTCTGGTATGCACTGCATGCTCGCGCTCGTAGGGATCGTCACCCTTGGCGCATACGTGGTGACGCCTTCGGCGCTCGGCTCTCCGGGTGAGCCTGTCTTCTTCGTGTACACGCTGCGGTACGCCGTCTTCGGGATCATGCTCAGCGTCGTGCTTCTCCCGCTCACACCACTCCTCTCGGGCGGGCGGGCGTGGTTGCCACTCGCGGCAATCGGAGTTGTGCTCGCTGCCACTCAGCTCGACCCCAGCATTTGGCCAACCGAACTCCGTGCCGGGCGCATCGAGGAGCCAATCCGAGGCGTCGAGCCGGTCATCGGTGTCGCGGTCGGTGTTGCCGTGGTAGTCACGGGCCTCGCAGTATTGGCGGTTCGAGCGCACCAACCAGGCTGGCAGCCAACTCGTGCGGTCATTGCTGCACTCACGTTCGCAGTACTCGCGGGCGGCGTCGCCTTCCAGGAGACCTATCTGAGGAACCGATACGCCGATACCGAGCTCCCGCTGGCGGCGATCTACGCCTGGGCACGCGACGTGAGCGACGAGCGCATCGCGGTAGTGGGCAACTGGCTCCAATACCCGTTGTACGGCAACGACCTGTCCAACCATGTGCAGTTCGTCGGCGCCCGTGGCCCGCACGGAAGTTATACGAGGATCACCGATTGTGCCAGCTGGCGACGCGCGCTGAATGAAGGGCATTACACGTACGTGGTGACGGCGCCAAACCTTGCGGTCCCTAACTTGGAGCCGGCGGAGAGAGCGTGGACCGAACGGGATCCGGCTGCCGAGCTCGTGATGCGCGATGGCAAGGCCTCGCTGTTCCGACTCGACGGTCGGCTCGACCCCACGACATGCGGCACGAACAGCGCGGATCGATGAGTCAACGAACCGGCGGCGTCCGCGCCGTGCTCTCGGCACCTTGGGTATATCGGCTGTACCAGCAGCTCGTAGGCGCTCGACGCATGCGGCGAGCCGTCCTCGACTACCTGCGACCTCGGGCACGGGAACGTCTCCTTGACATCGGTTGTGGCCCGGCGGAGATACTCGAGGATCTCGACCCCGATGTCACGTACGTGGGCTTCGACGTGAGCGAGCGATACATCGAGGAGGCCCGGGCGAGATTTGGGCAGCGGGGCTCCTTTCTGGCTGCCGACGTGGCTGCGCTGGATCCTGAGGTCGTCGGCGAGTTCGATATTGTCCTCGCGCACAGTGTGCTGCATCACATCTCTGATGAGGTTGCCGGAAAGCTGTTCGACCTGGCCGCGCGAGTTCTCGTGCCCACGGGCCGCCTCGTGACCGTGGATGGTTGCTTCGAACCCGGGCAGTCCCGCCTCGCCCGGTTCATCATCTCGCAAGACCGAGGGGAAGCGGTGCGTACACCGGAGGGCTATCGGAAGCTGGCCGAGCGTTCGTTTGGACGTGTGGATGTGCACATCCACAATGAGCTTCTCCGCATCCCGTACACACTTGCGATCCTCGACTGTGGACTGCCGAAGCGGATGTGAGAGGTTGTCTGGCGTGATGAGCGCAACTACCGGCGTGCCGCCACGTAGTGCTGTGCACCGAAGGGGAGCCAGCGCAGGCGCCGTTCGACGGCACGAGCCCGGGGCCGGTCCGACGTCAGGAAGATGATGTAGCGGGCCTCGACGGGGTCGAGGCCAGTGGCGCGAAGAAGACGTACGGTCGAGCGGCGCGTGAGGAGCACGACACCTTGGTCGAACTCGCAACGGCTTACGGCGACACGAGTGAGGGGGTTGAACGGATTGTGTTCGAACACGACCACCAGCCCGCCCGGGCGCACGACCCGGCGCAGCTCGGCCGCCAACGACGGCCGATCAATCGGCGCCACATGATGGGCGACGCATATGGCGAACGTAAGGTCGAATCTGCCGTCCGGGAAGGGCAGTACTCGGCCGTCGTAGGCTCCGTAGTGAGCCGTAGGATTGCGGGCCGCCGCACGAGTCACTGCCTCGCCAGCTGTGTCGACGCCGCGCAGCTCACCGAAATGATCAGCGAGGAATTCGTCGGTCGTGCCGACCCCGCACCCGACGTCGAGAACCGAGAGCTCTGCCGGCGCGCTCAGGAGCCGCCCGGCAACGTCCACGAGATGCTCGGCCTTTCGACGCGTGAAGTAGTCGTGCTCCTGACCTGAGAACGCGATCGAATGACTGACTGCGGTCCGGTACGAGTCAGCGTACGCGTCGAAGTCGGTCATCTCGCCAGTCGAAGCTTCGGTCAGCCGAGTCGAGGCCGACGCAGTCGGCGACGAGGTACAGCGGGCGTTGCTTGACCTCGTCGTGAATGCGGGCGATGTACGACCCGATCAACCCGAGCACAGTGAGTTGGATCCCGCTCAGAAATGCCATGCCGACGGCAATCGACGCCCACCCGGGAACGACCTCGACACCGGCCAACTTGAGCACGATGGCCGCGACGCCCGCAAGGAGCGACAAGATTGACACGACGAACCCGATCCCGAGGGTGAGGCGTAGGGGAGCGGTGGAGAAAGAGACGATCCCGTCGGCCGCGAAAGAGATCATCTTGCGTAGAGGAAATTTCGTGCGGCCGGCATGCCGGGGCGCTCGCGAGTAGTGCACGCCGGTCTGATTGTACCCGACCCAGGCGAACATCCCGCGCAGATAACGGCGACGCTCTGGCATCGAGGTCACCGCGTCCACCGCCCGGCGGTCGACGAGCCGGAAGTCGCCGGCATTGGGTGGCATGTCGATCTCCGTCAAACGACCAAAGATGCGATAGAACCACGTCGCGGTGGTGAGTTTCGTCCAAGACTCGCCGGCGCGCTCGTCGCGAACCGCGTAGACCACGTCGTAGCCTTCGCGCCAGCGCCGGGCCATCTCTAGTACGACCTCGGGAGGATCCTGCAGGTCGCCGTCCATGATCACAACGGCGCGACCTCGTGCATGGTCCAGCCCCGCTGAGAGTGCCGTCTGGTGGCCGAAGTTGCGAGACAGGCGCAGCGCTCTAATTCGCCGGTCCCGCGCGTGCAGATCGCACATCAGCTCATACGAGGCGTCCGAGGACCCGTCGTCGACGAGTACGACCTCGGACGGACCGTCGAGAGCAGCCATGACTGGCTCGAGGCGCTCGTAGAGCTCCGCCAGTGTCTCGCGCTCGTTGAGAATCGGTATGACGAATGAGTACTCAATAGCGCCGCCGCTCACTGCACAAGTATGCATCCTCGGAGAACGGCGACTCTTAGGGGCAGCGCTGGCAAGGATAGGGTCGCTCCGGCACCACAGGTGTCAGGCGGGCCAGCATTCAAGACGCGACACGGAGCGCGCTCATCGTTGACATGACCGGATTGCAGCACTCATCTGACATGGGCGAACTCGACGTCAGCGTCGTGCTGCCCGTCTACAACGAGGGGCCGCATGTCCAGACCGAGATCGATCGCATCCGCTCCGCGCTCGAGGCCTCGCGCTACTCATTCGAAGTCATCGTCGTCGACGATGGCTCCGACGACGGCTCCGGCGAGCACCTCAGCCACATCGACGGCGTTCGCTTGATACGGTTCGCAAGCAACCGGGGAACGGGTTCGGCTCGCAAGGCCGGTACGCGTGCCGCTCGCGGTCGCGTCGTCGTGTGGACGGACGCTGATATGACGTACCCCAACGACGACATCCCGAAGCTCGTGCGCGAGTTGGAGGGCTGGGACCAGGTCGTGGGGGCGCGTACCTCTGAGGAGGGCACGGCCAAATGGGCCCGGCTACCGGCGAAGTGGTTCATCCGTCGGCTGGCGAGCTATCTCGTCCAGACGGACATTCCTGACCTTAACTCCGGCCTCCGGGCTTTCCGGGCGAGCGTCGGCCGCCAGTATCTGCACCTCTTGCCGCCGGGATTCTCGTGCGTGACGACCATGACGATGTCCTTCCTCAGCAACGGCTACTCGGTGAAGTACGTTCCGATCACATACAGCCGCCGCGCCGGACAATCGAAGTTCCACTGGTGGCGTGACACTCGTAGTTACGTCGTCCAGGTGGTGCGCTTGGTCCTTTCGTACAACCCGCTTCGGGTCTTCCTGCCCGTGGGCTTTCTGCTGACCGCCCTTGGATTGGGCAAGCTCGTGTACGACTGGGTATCGAAGGATTTCCGACTTGCCACCAACACGCTTCTGATCTTGTTTACCGCCTTCATCGTCATCGCCATCGGGTTGCTCGCCGACCTCTTCGTGCGCTTGTCTCGGCCGCCCGATGAAGTGGACTCGGCGTCGCTTTGACGAACAGCACGATCCCCGCCGGCAACACCTACGACAAGTACTCCACCGTCAATCCCATCGAGCGTCGCCTCATGGCGACGTTTCTGTCTCGACTCGAACAATCCCTCCCGCGCCGGTCACCGACGACGATTCTGGAGGTGGGCGTCGGAGAGGGCGAAGTGGCCGAACGGGTCGCCGCGCACTACCCGGC
>JBOGFL010000124.1:0-2282 GCA_050743285.1 Acidimicrobiia bacterium | reverse complement strand
CATGGGCTCTCGCTCCTCGGTGTACCCGTGGTCGGCAGCGTCGATGCCCTCCAAGATGTCATCCGCCAGCGGGAGATCCATCGGATCCTGCTGGCGATCCCGAGCGCGGGGCCGTCTCTCGTTCGGCGCGTGTCGCGAGAGGCGGAGGCCATGGGCGTGCCGCTTCAGACGGTTCCCGGGCTCCAGGAACGTATCCGCGGCTCGGTTTCGCTTCGTGACGTTCGGGACGTCAGTATCGAGGACCTCCTCGGTCGCCAGGAGATCAAGATCGACCTCGAGGGCGTCGCCCGGCTGCTCTCGGGGCGGCGGATACTGATCACCGGGGGAGGCGGCTCCATCGGTTCTGAGATCGCGCGCCAGGTCGCGATGTTCGAACCCGCGTCCCTGACGCTCTTGGATCACGACGAGACGCACCTCTCGGACGCCGCGGTGTCGCTCATGGCCGGCGTGACAACCCTTCTCGCGGATATCCGAGACGAGGACCGCATGATGCGCGAATTCGCGCGTCTGCAGCCGGAGATCGTCTTCCACGCGGCCGCGCACAAGCACGTTCCCATCCTGGAGCAGTTTCCGGGTGAAGCGGTCGCGACGAACGTCGTAGGCACGCAACACGTTGTCAGGGCCTCGACCGCCGTCGGAGTCGATCGACTCGTCCTTATCTCGACCGACAAGGCGGTGCGCCCGACGAGCGTGATGGGCGCGTCGAAGTGGCTCGCGGAGCAGATCGTCATCGGGCAGGCGCCGGCGGAATCTCCGTACTGCGCGGTCAGGTTCGGAAACGTCCTGGGCAGCCGGGGAAGCGTTGTGCCGATCTTTGCGCGGCAGATCGCGGCGGGCGGCCCGGTCACGGTCACCGACCCCCGAATGACGCGGTACTTCATGAGCATTCAGGAGGCCGTGCAACTCGTCTTGCAGGCGAGCGTCTTCGCTTCGGGTCGAGAGGTGTTCATGCTGGAGATGGGTGAGGCCGTGAACATCCTCAGCCTCGCCCGTCACATGATCCACCTCGCCGGGTACGGTCCCGGTTCCGAGATTCCGGTCGAGATCACCGGGGCCCGTCCCGGCGAGAAGGTCGTGGAAGAGCTGTGTGCGCCCATGGAAGAACCGAGCGGCACCGACCACGAGGCGATCGTGCGGCTTGAGCCGGTGCTTCTTCCGTCACCGACGCTCGACGGCTGCATCGAGCTCCTGGTGCGTCTCACGGGTGAGGACGACGCCGGCGAGGCAGCTCGAACGATGCTGGCGTTGGCGAACGGCTCGGTCCATCGATCCGGGCTCTTCGACCGGTTGGTGACGAGCGGCGTCGGTCGGCCCGCGCACCAGTGAAGACCGTTCGCTGGTCGTACGATCGGTTCGCGGTCCGGGCGCCGACGCGATGCCTGGACACCCGATAATCGGGTTATTACTCTCTGAAGTCGAGTACGAGTAGAGCGGGGAACGCATGCGGGCACTGGTCACAGGGGGAGCGGGTTTCATCGGTTCACACGTCGTCGACGGCTTGCTGGCGCGCGGTGACGAAGTCGTGGTGCTCGACGATCTGTCCACCGGCAGCGCCGACAATGTCAACGGCGACGCCGAGCTGCTGGTGGGCGACATCGCGGACCCGGCCACGACCCGAGCCGCGGCTGACCGGTGTGAGGTCGTGTTCCACCAGGCCGCACACCGCGCCGTGGCTCGTTCCGTCGAGCACCCAATGGAAACTGACCGGGCAAACGTCGGGGGAACGCTTTCGGTCCTGCTCGCGGCTCGGGATGCGGGCGCTCGTCGCGTCGTCTACGCGTCCTCGTCCTCGGTATACGGTGGCGCGGCGGTCCGACCGACGCCGGAGTCGGCGCCGCTCGCCCCGCGCTCTCCGTATGCGGTGTCGAAGCTCGCAGCTGAGCACTACTGCCGTGTGTTCACCGAGCTGTATTCCCTCGAAACGGTCGCGCTGCGCTACTTCAACGTGTTCGGGCCGCGGCAGCGACCCGACAGTCAGTACGCGGCGGTTATCCCCTTGTTCACGCGGGCGATCTCCGAGAGGTCCGCTCCGGAGATCCACGGCGACGGGCTCCAGTCTCGACACTTTGCCTTTGTGGCCGATGTCGTGAGGGCGAATCTCCTTGCTGCAAGCGCGCCAAGTGGCGATTGTTCGGGCCGCGCCTACAACATCGCGGGCGCGGATGCGCACACGTTGCTGGATCTGCTGACTCTCCTCGAAGATTGCCTCGGCATGTCTGCCGAGCCCACGTTTGTCGGTCCCCGGGCCGGCGACGTGCGTCAGTCGCTCGCCGACCTGAGCG
>JBOGFL010000123.1:0-15803 GCA_050743285.1 Acidimicrobiia bacterium | reverse complement strand
CCCGCGACACCGGCCGAGGACGCCAACGACGGGCGAAACCGCGACGGCGGTGGTCGCCAGGAACCGGCGACGCCCGAAGCCCCGGTGCTCGTTCGCAGTGGTGGCGTCAGCGGCCTCGGGGGCCACGACGCCAGCGGCACCATCGAGGTGTTCCGCGACGTCGACGACACCTACGTCGTGCAGTTCACCGGCGTCGACATCGAGGGAACGCCGGGACCGGTCGTGTACCTGATTCCCGAGGTCGGAGCCGAAGACCCGGGGGGCACCACGCTCGGTGACCTCCAGGCCGAGGTGGGCGACTTCTTCTACGACGGCATCACCGAAGATCTGTCACAGGGTGACTGGACCGTGCTCGTCTGGTGCGAACCGTTCGGCGTGCCGGTGGCGGGCGCCACCGTTATGCCGGTCTGAGGAACGACGGCGTCAGATCCCAGAGGTCGAGAACGTGATACTCGTGTTCGTACCCGAGGATCGACACCGACGCCGGTGAGAGCCCGAGCATCCTGCCGCCCGCCGGTGGCAACCCGATCCATGTCGCGCCGAGGATCCGGAAGATGTGGCCGTGGCCGAACAGCGCGACGTCGCCGTCGGCCCCCTCGACCCGTTCGATGACCCGCTGACATCGCGCCGCGGCGTTGGCGAGCCTCTCGCCGCCGGGCGCGTCATCGTCCCACACCGACCACCCGGCATTGGTCTCGCGAATCTCGGCCGTCGTGAGTCCTTCGTACTCGCCGTAACCGAGTTCGCAGAGATCGTCGGTGATCTCGGGATCGGAGACCCCGGCCAGGCGGGCGGTCTCGCGCGCGCGCGCCATCGGGCTGGACAGTGTCAGCACGAGATGAGCACCGGCGAGGATCGGCGCCAGCGAGCGCGCCTGATCGCGGCCATTGCCGGTCAGTTCGATGTCGGTGGTGCCAGTGTGCTGCCCCGACCGCGTCCACTCCGTCTCGCCGTGCCGAACCAACCAGATTCGCGCCGAGCCCACTGGCGTCTCGCTAGGTGAGCCGCGGCGGGTGCGGGTCGTGCCACTCCTCGCCCTTGTCGAGCAGGAGGTTGACCTCCTCGGGGCCCCACGTGCCGGGCTGGTACGGATGGATCGGCGTCGTGCCCGAAAGGATCGGGGCGACGACCTTCCACTCGGCCTCGACCTCTTCTTCCCGGGTGAACAGCAGGCGCTCACCTTCCATGGCGTCGCCGATGAGGCGCTCGTACGGGAGCATCTCGTCGGTGTAGTGGGTGCGCACGTAGAGCTCCACCGGTTCGCCGACCATGTCCTCACCCGGGATCTTGGCCCGGGCGCCGAGCGCGATCGACACCGTCGGGCTCAGTCGCATTCGCAGGTAGTCGGCGGGGACGGGCCCGGGCTCCGATATCGAGAAGACGCGCTGCGGCGGGCTGCGAAACTCGGCGGTGATCTCCGTGGTGGTCGTGGGCAGGCTCTTGCCGGCGCGGATGAAGAACGGGACGCCGCCCCACCGCCACGAGTCGATGTGCAGCTTCACCGCCGCGAACGTCTCGGTTTTCGACTCGGGCTTGACGCCGTGCTCGTCGAGGTACCCGCCGAACTGGCCCCTGACGAGATGATCGGCGTCGAAGGGCCGTATCGCCTTCAGCACCTTCGCCCGCTCGTCCTGCACCGCACTGGCGTCGGTACCGAGGGGCGGTTCCATTGCGAGGAGCGCGGCGACTTGGAGCATGTGGTTCTGGATCACATCGCGGATCGCGCCAACGCTGTCGTAGAACGACCCGCGTCCGGCGACGCCGAACTCCTCGGCCATCGTGATCTGCACGCAGCGGACATAGTTGCGATTCCAGATCGGCTCGAGGAACGAGTTGGCGAACCGGAAGTAGATGATGTTCTGGACCGCTTCCTTGCCGAGGAAGTGGTCGATGCGAAAGATCGAGTCTTCCGGGAACACCTCATGCAAGGTCTCGTTGAGCGACTGCGCTGATGCCAGGTCGCGCCCGAACGGCTTCTCGACGACGACACGAGCGTCTTTGGCGCACTCGGCAACCCCCAGCGCGGTAACCACGACCGGGAACAGGCTCGGCGGGATGGCGAGGTAATGGATAGGTCGCTGTGCACCATCGAGACGGGTGCGGAGCTCCTCGAACGTCTTCGGGTCGCCGTAGTCGCCGTTGACGAACGACATCAGGCTCGTGAGCTTCGAGAACGCGGCCTTGTCGACGCCACCACCAAACTCTTGGATGCCGTCGTGGGCGTGCTTGCGGAGTTGCTCGAGCTCCCAGCCCGGTTGGAGCGCGACGCCGATGACGGGCACAGTCAGGGTCTCGCGTTTCACCATCGCTTGCAGCGCCGGGAAGATGAGCTTGCGGGCCAGGTCGCCGGTGGCGCCGAACAGCACCAGAGCGTCCGACTTGGGCTCGGGCATTTGGTTTGCCTCCTTGCCGTGCTGGCGTCGACCTAGCTCTTCTTCTCGTCGTGGCCGCCGAACTCCTTCCGCATCGCGGAGAGGAGCTTGTCGGCGAACGTCGCATCACCGCGGGACGTGAAGCGCTCGTAGAGCGACGTGGTGAGAATCGGCGTCGGCACGCCCTCGTCGATGGCGGCGACCGAGGTCCAGCGCCCTTCGCCCGAGTCAGAGACCCGACCTTCGAACGACGCGAGCTGCGGATCCGCGTGCAAGGCGGCGGCGGTGAGGTCGGTGAGCCAGGCGGCGATGACGCTGCCCCGTCGCCACACCTCGGCCACCTCGGCGGTGTCTATGTCGTACTGGTAGTACTGCGGCTCCCGCAGCGGCGTGGTTTCGGCGTCGGTGACCTGCTTCCGTTTGCCGACATCGGCGTTGTGGATGACGTTCAGGCCCTCCGCCAGCGCGGCCATGATCCCGTACTCGATTCCGTTGTGGACCATCTTCACGAAGTGACCGGCGCCGTTCGGCCCGCAGTGGAGATAGCCCCGCTCGGACGGGCTCGGGTCGCCGCTCCGGCCCGGTGTGCGATCGATGTCGCCGACGCCGGGCGCGATCGTCTTGAAGACCGGATCGAGGTGCTCGACGACGTCATCCTCGCCGCCGATCATCAGGCAGAAGCCGCGCTCGAGCCCGAATACGCCGCCGCTGGTGCCGACGTCGACGTAGTGGATGCCCTTCTTCGCCAACTCCTGGGCGCGGTCGATGTCGTCGCGGTAGTACGGGTTGCCGCCGTCGATGATGATGTCGCCGGTCTCCATCTTGTCGGCGAGTTGCATCACGGTCTCGCCGGTGTACGCGGCCGGCACCATCACCCACGCCGCTCGCGGCGTGCTGAGTTTGCTGATGAAATCGTCGAATGTCGACGTTCCCGTGGCGCCGTCCGCGGCGAGATCCTTCACCGCCGCCGCGTTGACGTCGTAGGCGACGCAGTCGTGGCCGTCCTTCATGAGACGGCGCACGAGACCCGCGCCCATCCGGCCGAGTCCGACCATGCCCAACTGCATTCGTTCGCCTCCTGATTGGTGTCTCGGTGTTCGCTTTCGGTGTCGACGGATCAGTCGAGCGATGCGGCCTTGTGCTCGACCCCGATGAGGAGCTCGTCCCACGACTTCACGAATGCGTCGGCGCCGTCGTTCTGAAGCTTGGTCCCGACCGCATCGACATCGACACCCGCGTCCTCGAACTCTGCCAGCACCGCCTCGGCGTCGCCGCCGTCCGGCGGCAGCAAGTCGCCGACCTTGCCGTGATCGGCGAAGGCGAGCAGCGTTTTCTCCGGCATCGTGTTGATGGTTTGCGGCGCGGGGAGGGAGCTGATGTAGAGGACGTCGGACGCGTCGGGATCCTTGGTGCCGGTGCTGGCCCAGAGCAGGCGTTGCGGACGGGCGCCGAGGTTCTCGAGTCGCTGCCACCGGTCGGAGGAGAGCAGCTCGCGGTAGGCGCGGTAGGTGCGCTTCGCAACCGCGACCCCGAGCCGGTCTTTCATGCCCTCGGGGACCTGATCGGCGATCGCCTTGTCCCAACGCGAGATGAACACCGACGCGACTGACGGAACGTCGGGAGAGACGCCGGCCTCGACGCGTCGTTCGATGCCGCGTACGTACGCCTCGGCTGCGGCCTGATAGTGCTCGGCGGCGAACAGCAAGGTGACGTTGACGGCGATCCCGTCCCCGATCAGCTCCTCGATGGCCGGCAGCCCCTCGTCGGTCCCGGGGATCTTTATGAAGAGGTTTGGGCGGGCCGCCTGGTGGTGAAGGCGCTTGGCCTGGGCCACGCTGTCCTTCGTCTCGTACGCAAGCTTGGGCGACACCTCGAGCGAGACCCAGCCGTCGATCCCACTGGTGGCGTCGTGCGCGGGCCGGAACAGGTCGGCCGCTTCGGTCAGATCCTCGAGGGCGAGCTCGAAGAACAGGTCTTCGGGCGTCAGCTTCCTCTTCATGTGGGCGCGAAAGCTGTCGTCGTAGTCGCTCGAGCCCTTGAACGCCTCGTCGAAGATCGTCGGGTTCGACGTCAGGCCCGTCACCGAGAAGTCGTCGATGTACTGCTTCAGCGTGCCGCTGGTGAGCAGGTCGCGGCGGATGTTGTCGAGCCACAGGCTCTGCCCGATGTCGTGGAGCTGTTGGGTCGGCTTCATGGCTCCTGGCCTTCCGCGGGTCGATCTGGCCGGTCGTCCTCGTTACTCGCGGGCAGTGTAGGGACGGCGGCGCTGGTCTCGTCGGGCTGCCCGTCGTCGCGACCGCCGAGCAGCGCCAGCGCGACCACGGGGAAGACGAGTGCCGACAGCAGGCCGGCGGCTACCAGGGCTGCGGCTGTCCCCGGCTCGATGAGATCCATGGCGAGGCCGATCTGGGTGGCGGCGACGATGAACGGGAGCGAGGTGGCCTGGAGCAGGCCGGCGACGATCGTCTCGCGCCTCCCGAGGAGCGAGCGGTAGAGGAATGCCGGCACACCCCTGACGACGAGCAGCGCGCCCAGATAGATCGGGACGCGGGCGAGCGTGGCCGGGTCGTCGAGCAGGGCGTCGAGGTCGAAGGTGATGCCGCTCGCTACGAAGAACACCGGCACCACGAAGCCGAAGCCCACGCTTTCGAGCTTCAAGCGGAAGTGGGGATGAGTATGCAAGGCGTCGCGGTCGACCACACTGACGACCGCGCCGGCGACGAATGCGCCGAGGATCGCCTCCAGCCCGAAGCGCTCGGCGACAAACGCCAATACGATCAGCAACAGGACTGCGCCGCGCACTCGAATCTGCGCGGTTGTGTCCTGAAGCCGGAGCAGTGTGGCCGAGAGACATCGCACCATGCCTGACTCGGCCAGCATGACGGCGATCGCGACCACCACGACCACGAAGCCGACCAGCAGTACCGCCCGGGAGCCTGCGCTGCCCGACTCCTCGGAGAAGAGCAGAGAGAGCAGCACGACTGCGGCGAAGTCCGCGATCGACGCACTCGCGAGTACGAGTTGCCCCAACGTCGACTCGGCCTGGCCTGCGTCCTTCAACACCGGCACGACGAGGCCGAGACCGGTCGCGGTGAGGATCACCGCGATCAGGAGCGGGGCGTCCGCGAGTTCGGCGACGTCGAGCGCGGCGGCGGCCGCGATCGCGAGCAGGATCGACAGTGCGAAGCCGAGCCCGGCCAGCCGGAGGGATTGTCCGCCGAGCCGCCGGACGTCGAGCTCGAGGCCGCCCAGGAACAGGAGGAAGGCCAGGCCAATGACCGAAAGAACCCGTACCGCGTTGTCGACCTCGACCCAGCCCAGGACCGCCGGGCCCAACACGATTCCGAGCACGATCTCGACGACGACGTCAGGGAGTCGCAGCCGGGGAACGAGGCCAAGTGCGAGTGGAGTGACGAACGCGACCGCGGCGACCATCGCCAGATTGGCGAATGAGACGTCCACGGGGTTGCAGTATCGCGGCCTGCCGGCGGCGAGGCGGGTGCCGCTAGGCCGGCCGGTGCCCGATCAGGGCGCGGAGGCCGACCGGGTTGACCTCGGAGCCGAAGGAGGGCGCCAAGCGGGCGTCGACGCCGTGCTCGGCGAGAAGCGCGGGGACGAGCGCCGTGTCGAGAAGCACATTTTCGTGCCGCTCGTCGTTCCGGTGCCACGAGCCGTCCTCGTTCCGAAGGAACGTCGCCATCTGGCGGACGAACCGCTTCGGACTCGGGAGTGAGTACTCGGTGACGATCGCCCAGTCGTCGGCCGCGCGGCCCGCGGCCGGCACGTCGCGACGAGCTCGACCCCATTCCAGGTCTTCCAGGTCGATCGCGAGCACCCCATCAGGGCGGAGCGCGCCGGCAATCGCAATCAAAGCGCGATCGATTGCGGACTCGTCAGGGAGGTAGTTGAGGGCGTGACCGACGCCGACGATCGCGTCCGCTTGGGGAAGCGGATCGTCCGGCAACATCAATTCACGAATCGCTTCGGCGTCGCCCGCCACCTCCCGGGCTAGGTCCAGCATCGCCGGCGAGGCGTCCGTAGCGAGTACACGGTGTCCGGCGGCTACGAGATGTCTGGTGAGCAGCCCGCTGCCGCAGCCGATCTCGAGAACGAGCCCGTTGCGCGCTCGGACCGGCTCGAGCAGTTGCAGTATCCCCGGCGCACACGCGTCGGCGTGGAAGCCGAAACCGAGATGGTGCACGAGCGCGAGGTCGCGCTGGTAGTGGCGAGCGTCGTCCCTGGCGTCCACCGGTAGATGCTGGCGGCTCGGCGGCGGGCGTGTCGAGTGAATTGACCGCACTCGGAGAGCCAACCGCGACCAGACTCGGGCGGTGATCATCCGTCGTGAGCAGCCGGGCGACGACGACCCGATCCGGCGCGTCCACCGTCTGGCGTTCGCGCGACCTGATACCCCCGACGAAGATCCGGTGGAGGCCGGCCTGGTCGACGATCTCCGCGTCACCCCCGACTGGATCCCGCAGCTGTCGCTGGTGGCGCTCGCTGGCGACGAGATCATCGGCCACGTGGTGTGCACGAGAGGGCGGCTCGGCAATTCGAGCGAACCGGTGCTCGGTCTGGGGCCGTTGGGCGTCACGCCCGAGCATCAGCGGCAGCGTGTCGGCCACGCGCTCATGCACGGCGTTCTCGGAGCCGCGGACGCACTGAACGAGCCGCTCGTCGCGCTGCTCGGCGATCCGAACTACTACCGCCGGTTCGGTTTCGTCGACGCCCGGCTCGTCGGCGTCGAGGCGCCCGAACCGGCGTGGGGTGAGCACTTCCAGGTCCGCGCGCTCGCCACCTACCACCCCGCGTTGACGGGAGTGTTCGCGTACGCCGCGCCGTTCGCCGGCCGCTGAACGTTTGGACCAGCCGGGTGCCGTCGCCGACAATGAGTCCTCATGCCGCCGGCCTCCCCCGACGACGCCCGGACGGTGGAGGCGCTGCGCGCCGGTGACGAGGCGGCGTTCGTCGATCTCGTCGAGCGCTACCAGGGCGCGTTGCTGCGTCAGGCACTGCCCTACGTCCCAAGTCGGGCGGTGGCCGAGGAAGTGGTCCAGGACACCTGGATCGCAGTCATCCGCGGGATCGATGGGTTCGAGGGACGGTCGTCGCTGAGGACGTGGCTCTACCGGATCCTGATGAACGTGGCCCGCTCCCGCGGCGTCGCCGAGCACCGGAGCATCCCGTTCTCGTCGGCATCCCCGGACGTCGAGACCACTGACCCGGCGGTGGACCCGGTGCGGTTCTGGCCCGCCGGCGAAGCCGAGGCCGGTCGGTGGATCTCGCTGCCGACACCCTGGGAGCACCAACCCGAGGATCGCCTCCTGGCACGCGAGAACGTCGACGTGGTCGCGCAGGCGATCAACGGCCTTCCCGACGCGCAGCGCGAAGTCATCACCCTGCGCGATGTTCTCGGATGGACCTCCATGGAAGTCCGTAACGTCCTGGATGTGTCGGAGACCAACCAACGAGTGCTCCTTCACCGCGCGCGGGCAAAGGTCAGGGCTGCGCTCGAACGTCACTTCACGGAGGCGACGTGAGCCGGCTCCGTGCGCTGTTCCTGCGCGTGACTCGACGCGACACGCTCGTCTGCCGAGACGTGGTCGAGCTCGTGACCGACTACGTCGAGGGCGTGATGGCGGCCGACGAGCGGCGCCGCCTGGATCGACATCTCGCCGGCTGCCGCGGCTGCCAGAGCTTCCTCGACCAGATGCGCCGGACCGTGCAACTGAGCGGCAAGATCACGGAGGATGACGTGCGCGCGCTCCCGGCCGAGACGCTCCGGCCCCTCGTCGACGCGTACCGCGAACTGCGCCGCGGAACGAGCTGATTCCCGTTAGAGCCCATACTCCTGCAGCAGGTGCAGCCACACCTCGGACCGCGAGGGGAACGAGGCGACCGCGTGCCAGAGATCGGTGAGCGGCACGCGACCGACGATCGCAACCGTTGCCGAGTGAATGAGGTCGGCCATGTCCGGTCCGGTGAACGTGGCGCCGATGACGACGCCGGCCGCCTCGTCGACGACAAGTTGCGCGGTTCCCGTGATGCCTTCGCCGTGGGTTGAGGCCGCGGGAATGCTCTCCAGTGGGATCCGCACCGCGCGCACGTTTCGGCCCCTTTTGCGCGCCTGCTGTTCCGTGAGGCCGACGGCCGCAACCTGAGGGTCGGTGAAGACAACGCGCGGCACGATGCCGTCGTCGGCCCGATCGGCGACGTCCCGCCCCGCGATGTGGTCGGCGGCGATGCGGCCCTGGTACTTGCCCATGTGAGTGAGCAACGCTCGGCCGTTGCAATCGCCGATCGCGTAGAGCCAGTGGTCGTCGACGCCGCGGGCGCGCAGCTGGTCGTCGACCGCCACGTACCTGCCCGGCTCGAGCCCGACCGTGTCGAGACCGACGTCGTCAGTGGCCGGGCGCCGGCCGGTGGCGGCCAGGATCTCGTCGGCGGTGAAGCGCCGGCCGCCCTCGAGCTCGACCGTCACGGGTCCGCCGGGTGCGTCGCGCTCGACTCGGGCAGCACGCGTCCCGGTCACGACGCTGATGCCTTCCGACTCGAACGCGCTCCGGAGCTCTTCGCCGGCAAATGGCTCCTCCCGCCCGAGGAGGTGTGGACCGCCTTCGACGATCGTGACCTCCTCGGCGCCGAGCCGGCGCATGGCCTGGCCCATCTCGACTCCGACGACGCCGCCACCGAGCACGACGAGCCGCCGGGGAATCCGCTTCGCCGACGTGACGGCGCGACTGTCCCACGGCCCCGCCTCGCGCAGCCCGGGGACGGGGGGGATGGCGGACTTCGAACCGGTGGCGAGCACGACGGCGCGGCGGGCGGAGAGCCGGCGGGCACCGCCGTCGGTGTCGACCTCGACAGTTCGTTCCCCGGCGAGGCGGCCGTGGCCCCTGACCAGTTCAGCGCCTTGGTCGGCGACCCACTTCGCCTGGCTGTCGTCGTGCCAGTCGCCGACGATCTCGGTGCGCCGGGCCAGGGCGGCGTCGGCGTCGATGGAGCCGGTGACAGCCTCCCGGGCGCCGGGGACCCGCCGCGCCGCCGCAACCACCTCACCCGGTCGCAGCAGGGTCTTGCTCGGGATGCAGGCCCAGTACGAGCACTCACCGCCCACCAGCTCAGCCTCGACGAGGGCCACCGACAGGCCCTGCACCGTGCACCGGCCGGGCACGTTCTCCCCGGCCGGCCCTCCGCCGACCACGATCACATCGAACTCGTCCACGGAGCCTCCTGTTGCTTCGGAATGCAGTGTGCGCGACGTCGCCGGGCGTTTCACCGCCGGCCCCGATAGCGTGCACGGGAACGACAAGGACGGTGCCACATGACGACGATGCTCGGCATCGACATCGGAGGAACCGGGATCAAGGGTGCTCCGGTCGACGTGGATCGCGGCGTGCTCAATACCGACCGGCTACGGATCCCTACTCCCCACCCGGCGACACCCGACGCGGTCGCGAAGGTGGTCGCGGAACTGGTCAAACACTTCGAGTGGACGGGTCCCGTCGGGTG
This sequence comes from Acidimicrobiia bacterium, assembly GCA_050743285.1. Taxonomy (GTDB): domain Bacteria; phylum Actinomycetota; class Acidimicrobiia; order IMCC26256; family JACDBD01; genus JBOGFL01. The sequence goes on along the minus strand of JBOGFL010000123.1, from coordinate 5,919 downwards.
CACATTCCCGGCGGTGATGAAGAACGGGGTCGCGAGGACGGCCGCCAACGTCGATCAGAGCTGGATCGGCGCGGATGCCGGCGACATTTTCGGCCGGGAGACCGGTTGCAAAGTCACGGTGCTCAACGACGCCGACGCCGCCGGCTTGGCCGAGGCTCGCTTCGGTGCCGGTCGCGAGCGCGACGGCGTGGTCATCGTCGTGACGCTGGGAACCGGGATCGGCTCCGCGCTGTTCGTCGACGGCCGGTTGGTTCCGAACACCGAACTCGGGCATCTCGCGATGGACGGCAAAGCGGCCGAGAAGCGCGCCGCCGCCAGCGTCCGCGAGAACAAGAAGATGAAGTGGGACAAGTGGGCCAAGCGCGTGAACGAGTATCTGCTCTACGTCGAGCGTCTCTTCTGGCCCGATCTCTTCATCATCGGCGGCGGCGTGAGCAAGAAGAGTGAGCGCTTCCTGCCGTACATCGAGACGCGCGCGGAGGTCGTTCCCGCGCAGCTGCTCAACGAGGCCGGCATCGTCGGTGCCGCGGTCGCGACCGCGGAGAGCTGACCGACAAAAGGTGTGAACACCGAACCACGGCGGACCGCGCAACGGCGCGCACTGTGGATCGCGCTGCTCGCCAATGGCGGATACCTGGTCGTCGCGATCATCGGCGGATTCGCTTTCTCATCGCTCGCTCTGCTCGCCGACGCCGCCCACATGACCACCGACGTCGCCGCGCTCGGGATCGCGCTCGGCGCCCAGACCCTCGCCGCCCGTCCCGCATCGGGCCGACGCACCTACGGCTGGGGACGCGCCGAGATCCTCGCCGCCCAGGCCAACGGTGTCCTGCTCGTCGCGGCGGCGGTGTGGATCGTCGTCGAGGCGATGCACCGGCTCGAGACGCCCGAAGCCGTCGACGGTGCGGGTGTGATCTTGGTGGCGGGAATCGGCCTGGCCGTCAACGTCGCCAGCGCGGTGCTCCTCGGGCGAGTGCGGGGCGGAAACCTCAACCTCCGGGGCGCGTTCCTGCACATGACGCTGGACGCGTTGGGCTCGGTGGGCGCGATCGTCGCCGGCGTCGCGGTCGTCGCGTTCGAGGCCGACCGAGTCGACCCGGCGGTGTCGGTCATCGTCGCCGCCCTCGTCTTGTGGTCGGCGTGGGGCCTGCTCCGCGACTCGGCGAACGTGCTCCTCGAGGGCGTCCCCGCGGGCCTGCACGCAGAGAAGGTGGAAGCGGCCTTGGCCGGTGCGCCGGGCGTCGATGCCGTGCACCATCTGCATCTATGGGAACTGGGGTCGGAGGTACCGGCGTTGTCGGCGCACGTTGTCTTCGGAGGGCCGTTGACTCTTCACGACGCGCAGCTACGCGTCGACGGCCTCAAGGAGATGCTGTCGACCCAGTTCGGGATCGATCACGTGACCCTGGAATTGGAGTGCCACGATTGCGTCGACGACCACGTCAACCACAGTTGAGGGAGCCGGGAACGGCGGAGACCTGCACGCATTACGAATCTGCGCCGGCAGTCGTGAACCCGAACACGCCGACCGGATGCGAGGAGTGCCTGGAGAGCGGCGATCGCTGGGTCCACCTGCGTTTGTGCCTCGCCTGCGGCCATGTCGGCTGTTGCGACCAATCGCCGAATCACCACGCGACGCGCCACTTCGAGGCCGACGGTCATCCCCTCATTCGCTCGTACGAGCCGGGCGAGGATTGGTGGTTCTGTTACGCCGACGACCTGATGTTCCTGGTGCCAGACGCGCCGCCCGCCCCGTCGCACACCTAGAGCGACAGATTGGCGCTACGGTCCGCCCAGGTACACCGCGGTCAGCGTCATGTCTTCCGAGACGACGACGGGATGCGTTTGTGCCTGCGCGTCCGACCACAGCACGAACTGGTACTCGGTGGCGCCCAGCGTCTGCGGCGATGGCGCGCTGACGGTGACGGTCGCTCCCTCGATCACGACGGTGGTGAACGGCGTCGCCTGCGCCACGGCGCCGGCCACCAGGGTCAGCCCGGAAGGTTCGGACGCGAGAGTGAGCGCCTTCGTCCTCGGCTGAAGCTCCACGCTGGCCGTGTGGCGGAGCCCTCGCGCGTCGGTCGCGGTCAGCCGCAGCTCGAGGTGCGACGGGTACTCGTGGTCGGGCGCGACGAAGCTGCCGCTGGCGGTTCCTGAGAACGTCTCGATCGTGTGCTGGTGACAGGTGGAGGGGCAATGGTGGAGCACCAGCGTCCACGACAGCGCCGAGTCCGGGAGCGTCCCCTCGTCGTCATCGGTGGCGTGACCGCCGAACGCGATGGTGTCCCCCACCGCCCACGTGGTCCCGGGGGGCGGCGTGTCGATCACCGCCGACGGCGGCGTCGCGCCGGCAGAGATCACGAGCGCGGTTTGGCCGGTGTCCCCGTGATTGTCGGTGACCCGCAGGCGGACGGTGTAGTCCTGGGACGACGTGTAGGTGTAGGTCGGCGTAGATGAGGTGGAATCGTCGAACGCGCCGTCGCCGTCCAGGTCCCACGCGTACGTGAGGGCGTCACCGCCTGGGTCATTCGATCCCGTGCCGTCGAACTGCACGTCGAGGGGGATGGGACCGAACTGGGGATCGGCGGTCGCGACGGCACGGGGCGGGGGGTTGTAGTCGATCCGGCGGATCGTGCCCCCGACGATGTCGACGTAGAAGAGGTCGTTCCCCGGCCCGATCTGGAGGTCGACCGGGTTCGCCGCCGGGGCGAACACGCGGCGCTGGGCGAAGTCGGGGTTGCCGTTGGCCCCGCGGGGGACCACCCAGATGCACCGGCGGGAGTAGTCGGCGAAGAACAGGGCCCCCCGGTACTCGGCCGGGTAACTGACGCTGTTGGTGGGCATGAACGCCAGCCCGGTGATCGATCCTTCGAGATCACAGGTGTCGTTCGGGTCGACCCGCTGGTCGTGGTCGTACGAGTAGCGCGGTTTCGTGTGGGCGGTGGTCCCGTAGAAGTTCTCGCACAGCGTGAGGTTGGCGGCGTCCCACGCGGGTTGCTTGGCGTTTCCCTCGTAGCACGGCCATCCGAAGTTCTCGACGGTGGCATCGGCGGGGGCGGCGACCCGGTTGATCTCCTCCCAGGTTCGCCAGCCGACGTCGCCGACCCACAGCTGGCTCGTTCCCGGGCGGAACGTCATGCGATACGGGTTGCGGAGGCCGTAGGCGATGATCCTTCGAGCGTTGGCGTCGCTACTCGAGGCGAACGGGTTGTCCGCGAGGCCGGCGCCCGTTGCCGGGTCCACGCGAATGATGGCGCCGTCGAGCGTCGTGGGGTCGCTCGGCGTGCGGCGGTCCTGTGCGCGCAACGCGCCGCCCTGGGCGGACGGGATCGTCTGCGTGCCGCCCACCGGGCGGGGCGCATCGCCGCACGGGTTGCGCGGGTTGCCTTTCTGCCCGTAATCCAACTCCCCCCCGTACATGGCGCCGTCACCGGCACTCACGTACAGCGCGCCGTCGGGTCCGAAGGCGACGGTGCCCACCGAGTGGCTCGGGGATTGCATGCACCAGTCATCGATGAGCACCTGCTCCTCGACCATGACGTTCCCCGAGGCCCGGAGTCGCGAGAGGCGGGCGCTCACCACGCAGCCGTCGTCCGTGGGTCCGGGCGGGGTCGGGCACGGATCCCCGGTTGCGCCGGGCGAGCCCCAGCGCGGCGCGGCGCCGCCGATCACGGCATCGCGCGTGTAGGCCACGTACACCCAAGGGTCCGCAGGGAACTGGGGGCGAGCGCGAGCCCGAGCAGCCCGCGGTCGTGATGGTCGTAGACCTCGGTGCGGAGGTCGGCGAAGAGCGACGGGGTCGGGTCGCTGAGGTTGTCGAACACCAAGAGACGACCGCTCTTCTCAGCGACGAACACCCGCCCGTCGGCGGCGAAGCGCACCGCGGTCGGGAACGTCAGACCGCTGAAGACGATGTCCTCGAGGAACGTGCCGCCCGGTGGCGGTGGCTGGGGCGCACACGTGGGCGCCGCGATCGTGAGCAGGACGAGCGGAACGGCCAGCCTCATTCCCAGGCGGCGCCGCCGCGAGAACGTGCTCGAGCAGGTGGCCATGCGGGCAGTCTCCCCCCCTCGAGCCCAAAATAGGTCGTGCGCGCTCGGCGCACAAGGACCTGCCGGTCGACGGCGGGGTCTTCTCCGAGTGGGCGTCGTTCCTTGCGAACCGCTACCGCTACGGCCGACGCGACTGGTTCGCGGGCTTATGCCTTCCGCCAAGGCGGATCGCTCACGATCTGCCGCGTGAGACGGGGTCGGCGTTCGGCTCCCGCCGGTAAGTTCGAGGTCAGGAATCTCCGGTCTGACCAGTCGCGGAAACGCCCACCGGCCGGCCGTCGACGATCTGGTCGAGGTACTCCGACAGCCCGTAGCCCGTGCGGCCGTCGAGGCTCCATTCGGTCATGCCCTCCGAGATCCGCGTCACGAGCTTCTCGCCGTCAGGCGTCGTACGCCGGTTGCGCAGCGGGATGAGCGACAACACTCGGCCTTCGATCTCGTACGAGCGGTCCTTGGTGCGTGCCGTCGCGGTGATCGAGTCGTGGTACTCGTCGGCCCCGCGCCAGACGGTTTCAAGGTTCACCTCCTCGACGGGCCGGTACTCGCCGTGCTCGAGCACCATGCCGCCTATGTGCTGCGAACCGTCACGCCCAGTGACGATCGAGACCACGAAGCCGAGCTCCTCGCCGAAGTTCGCGGTGAGCCACCGGTACCACCACGGCGCCTGCCAGAAGCGCGGTCCCCACGAGTGGTCGCGCAACCCGTAGCCGTCGACCTCCCACTCCTCGTCGCCGACGCGAACCGCGCCCCGGGCGCCCACGTGTTGCTCGTAGTGTCCGCGAGCGAAGCCTTCACCCGGTGCCTCGTCCATCTTGGTGCCATCGTCGTTGACCGGCTCGCCGCCCCACATCGGTGACACGCCGCGGTACCCGAGTTCCACGGTGGCGTCGACCCGGGGGTTGTCGCGAAACGCAGTTCGCGGGTCGGCCATCTCGAGCGGATCCTCGAGCAATGCGACCTTGCCGCGATACGCGACACGCAGTTCTTCGAATGGCTTGATGACCTCGAAGCGCATGCCGCCGGCGTCGAAGACGTCGTTGTCGTGGATCTCAGGGCGCCCGAACATGAACCCGACCTTTCCATTGGGCAGGTAGAGGCACGTCGTCATCTCGGCGTATCCCTCGTTGGATCGGTTGCCGAGCCGGACGAAGCCGCCGACGCCGACGCTCGGGTCGAAGAAGTTGAAGTACATGCTCTCGTTGAAGTTCGAGGCCTCTTCGAGTGGGTGCATGTGCTCGTCGGACGGGTCGAGTCGGATCTTCATCGTGTCTCCCGGTTGCGTTTCGCGAAAGGCTAGGCCGGGGCCCGGAGGCGGGGCGCCTCGAGATTTCGCCGGTCGCTATCGTTCGATCCCGAAGAGGAGGAAGGCGTGGGACCACTTTCCGGACGACGCGTGATCGAGCTTGCCGGTATCGGGCCCGGGCCGTTCGCGGCGATGCTGCTGTCGGACATGGGGGCCGAGGTCGTGCGCGTCGAGCGTGCGCAGGCCGCCGTCGGTCGGCCCGAAGGCGTCAACAAGGAGGTCATCTACCGCGGGCGCCGCTCGCTGGCTGTCGACCTCAAGACGCCCGAGGGCGTCGAGACCGTGCTGCGCATGGTCGAGCAGGCCGACGCGCTGCTCGAAGGCTTCCGACCGGGGGTTGCCGAGCGCCTCGGCCTCGGCCCTGACGTCTGCTTGGCCCGGAGCCCGAGGCTCGTCTACGGGCGCATGACCGGCTGGGGCCAGGAGGGCCCCTACGCGCAGGCGGCCGGCCACGACATCAACTACATCGCCCTCGCCGGCGCGCTCGCACATTTCGGCCGGGCCGGCGCCAAGCCGACACCACCGCTCAATCTCGTCGGTGACTTCGGCGGCGGGGGGATGTTC
>JBOGFL010000122.1:0-1575 GCA_050743285.1 Acidimicrobiia bacterium | reverse complement strand
CGGTTGCCGACCATCTCGAAGTACTGGGTGATGTGGCGCTCCTCCGCGTCGGCATCGGTGAAGGTGTAGTTCATCGCGGTGCCCTCGTAGGGGCGCTGGGTCACGCCGTTCACGCTCGTCGGCTCGGGGATGCCCGCGGCCTCGAGCACGGTCGGGGCGACATCGATCACGTGGGAGAACTGGTTGCGGATGCCGCCCTTCTCCACGCCGCCGTTCGGCCAGCTGACGATCGTGCCGTTGCGGGTGCCGCCCCAGTGGCTGGCGACCTGCTTGGTCCACTGGTACGGGGTGTCCATGGCGTGCGCCCAGCCCACCGCGTAGTGGTTGTACGAGCTCGGGGTGCCGATGTCGTCGATGTGGTCGGCGACGTACTGCTCGGTCTCGATGTCGTTCATGTGGTTGATCGTGAAGCCCTCGTTGGTGGTGCCGTGCATCGACCCCTCGGCGCTCGCACCGTTGTCGCCGATGATCACATAGACGAGGGTGTCGTCGAGGATGCCGAGCTCTTCGTAGGCGTCGAGCAGGCGGCCGACGTGGTGGTCGGCGTAGGCGAGGACCCCGGCGTACACCTCCATCTGCCGCACGAGGGCCGGCTTGATCACGTCGCTCATCTCGTCCCACGCGGGGATGCCGGGGCTGCGCTCGGTGAGCACGGCGTCGGCCGGGATCACACCGAGTTCGAGCTGGCGGGCGAAGGTCTCCTTGCGGATCTCGTCCCATCCCTGATCGAAGTGCCCCTTGTACTTGTCCGCCCACTCGGCCGGCACATGGTGCGGGGCGTGGGTGGCCCCCGGGGCGAAGTAGGTGAACGACGGCACGTCGGGGGCAAGCATCTTCTGCTCCCGCGTCCAGGCGATCGCCTTGTCGGTCATGTCCCCCATGAAGTGATAGCCCTGCTCGGGCGTACCCCAGGGCTCGACCGGCGTGGTGTTCTCGTAGATCGCGGGGTACCACTGGTTGGTCTCGCCGCCGATGAAGCCGTAGAAGTACTCGAAGCCGTTGCCGGGGGTGGGCCAGCCGTCGAACGGTCCGATGGCGCTCGCCTGCCAGACCGGGACCTCGTGGCACTTGCCGAACTGCGCGGTGTTGTACCCGTTGAGCTTGAGCGTCTCGGCGAGCGGGGCGCAGCTGTTGGGGCGCAGCGAGCTGTAGCCCGGCGCCGAGGTCGCGATCTCGGTGATGCCGCCCATGCCGACCGTGTGGTGGTTGCGGCCGCTGAGCAGAGCCGCCCTGGTCGGCGAGCACAGGGCCGTGGTGTGGAAGCGGGTGTACTTCAGCCCCGCGGCCGCGACGCGCTCGAAGTTCGGGGTGTGGATCGGCCCCCCGAAGGCGCTGGACGCGCCGAAGCCCACGTCGTCGATGAGCACGACCAGCACGTTCGGAGCGCCCTGGGGCGGGCGCACCGGCCGGATCGGCGGGAACGACGTGTCGGGGTCGGTCGCGTCGAACGTGACGGTGCCGGTATAGGCCAGGTCGGGAATCGGAAGACTGGAACGCTGAGGTTCGGACATGCTCACTCCTACGGCTCACGGCGAGCGGTCCGGCTCGCTTGGCGCCAGCCTAAGCACGGCGGTT
>JBOGFL010000121.1:0-2632 GCA_050743285.1 Acidimicrobiia bacterium | reverse complement strand
GACCGCGCCCACGCCCACTTCAGGAGACGAGGAAGCACGACCCGGGACAGCAACAGCCACCCGGCCGCGATGGCGATCACGACGAGGACCGCCCGCAAGCTCGTGACCGAGCTCTTCGCGGCGCTCCACTTGTCGACGAGCCAGTAGCCGAAGCCGAGCGCGAGGATCGCAATGGGCAGAAGGTCCCAGAGCCGGCTCCCGCCCCTGGATCGCCGGGGCCCGGGCTCAGCAGGACGGGTCTCTATGTCGGTCGCCATGGCGCACCTCCTGAGACACAGTGTCGGCGCTGACCCCTCGCGTTTCACGTCAGCCACCCGAAGGGCAGGACGGAGCTTGCGACGTCGACCGAAGGTACGGTGCGCGACGATGGCGAAACCCCCCGCTGCGGAGCGCCTGGCGGACGCCGTCGGACGGCACCTGGCGGCGCCCGTGCGGATAGAGGGCCTCCGCCGGTTGTCGGGCGGGGCCTCCCGGGAGACCTGGACCTTCGATGCCGCCCCCGCCGACGGGGGCACACCCCTCGGTCTGGTACTGCGCCGGGACCCCGGCGCCGACGCCGGGCCCGGCGCGCGGGCGGCCGAATTCGAGCTCATCCTCGCTGCCGATCCCGCCGGCGTGCCGGTGCCGGCGGCGCGCTTCTTGCTCGAGCCGGGCGACGATCTGGGCACCGGGTTCGTGATGGACCGGATCGAAGGCGAGACGATCCCGCGCAAGATCCTCCGGGACGACCAGTACGCCTCCGCCCGTCCGCGGCTCGCCCGGCAGTGCGGCGAGATCCTCGCCCGCCTCCACACCCTCGGCCCGGGTGTGGCCGCGCTCCCGACCCTCAGCCCTCGCGAGCTGCTCGACCAGTACCGCGAGATTCTCGACGGCTTGGGTGAACCGCACCCGGCGTTCGAGCTCGGGCTGCGCTGGCTCGCGGAACGGGTGCCCGACAACGGCCGCACGACACTCGTACACGGCGACTTCCGCAACGGGAACCTCGTTGTCGGTTCCGACGGCGTACGCGCGGTGCTCGACTGGGAGCTCGCCCACTTCGGCGATCCGATGGAGGACCTGGGCTGGCTGTGCGTGAAGTCGTGGCGCTTCGGCGTCGTCGACAAGCTGGTCGGCGGCTTCGGCGACCTCGACGACCTGTTCGCCGCGTACGAAGACGCCGGTGGCGCGCCCGTAGATCCCGAGGCGGTCGGATACTGGATCGCCTTCGGCACCCTGAAGTGGGGAGTGATCTGCGAGATGCAGGCGTTCGCGCACCTCCACGGCATTGTCCGCTCGGTGGAGCAGGCAACCATCGGCCGGCGCGTCGCGGAGATGGAGTGGGACCTGCTGGATTTGCTCGCATGACGCTCCAGGACCGCCCGACCGCCGCCGAGCTGACCGAGGCGGTGCGTGAGTTCCTCGAACGGGACGTGATGCCCGCAGTCGAGGGCAGAATGGCGTTTCACGCCCGGGTCGCGGCCAACGCACTGGGGATGGTTGCCCGCGAGCTCGAGTCGGGTCCCGGGCTCGATGCCGAGGAGCGGGCGCGGCTGGCGGAGCTGCTCGGTCACGACGGGACCATTGACGAGCTCACCGCCGAGCTGGCCCGGTGCATCCGCGACGGCTCACTCGACAGCCGGCGCGACGAGGTCATGGATGCCGTGCGCGAGACCATCAGGGCCAAGTTGGTCGTGGCCAATCCGGGCTATCTCAATCGGTAGGCTCGCCCCGCCGATCTCCGAGAAGGGACCGCCGTGTACGTCATCGAGTTCACTCTGCAGGCGAAGCCCGGGCAAGCCGTGAACCGCGACCCGCAGTTCGCGGCCTTCGACGACGCCATCGCTCCCCTGATCGCCCGGCCTCCTGACCGCGTCGAGCTCGCCCTCCTGCACTCGTTCGCGCGCGGCTGAGAGTCAGCGCGGTGCGGATCGCGACGTGGAACGTCAACTCCCTGAAGCAACGCCTGCCGCGTGTCGAGGAATGGCTCGGATACGCCGAGCCCGACGTCCTCTGCATTCAGGAGACGAAGACCGCCGACGACAAGTTCCCCCAGCTCACGTTCGGGGCCCTGGGCTACGACGCGGCGCACTACAGCCAGGGCCAGTGGAACGGGGTGGCCATCCTCTCCCGCGTCGGCGTGTCGGAAGTGACAACCGGCTTCGGCGAGATGCCTGACTCCTACGAGGGCGACGCGCGCCTCCTTTCGGCGGAGTGCGGAGGCATCCGGGTGGTGACCGTGTACGTCCCCAACGGGCGCCAGGTCGGCACCGAGTTCTACGACCGCAAGCTCCGCTGGCTCGCGTCACTTCGCGAGTGGCTCGACACCCACTACTCGCCTGACGAGCCCCTCGTCCTGCTCGGTGACTTCAATGTCGCCCCCGAGGATCGCGACGTGTGGTCGCCAAAGGCGTTCGAGGGCGATACACACGTGACCGGGCCCGAGCGGGACGCACTGGCGCGGCTCCGCGAGTGGGGCCTCACCGACGCGTTCCGCGAGGTCTACGACCAGGACGGGCTGTTCACGTATTGGGACTACCGGCGCGGCGACTTCCACCAGCACAGGGGCATGCGCATCGACCTGTGTTACGTGACCAAGCCGCTGGCCGAGCGCGTCACCTACGCCCTCGTCGACCGCAACGCCCGCAAGGGCAAG
>JBOGFL010000120.1:0-3692 GCA_050743285.1 Acidimicrobiia bacterium | reverse complement strand
GGATCGTCGCGAACGACCTCCGGTAGATTTCCGCCCCGTCGCGCAGGTACTCGATCACTGCGAGGTCCGGCGGCTCAGGAGCGCGAGGGCATCCGTCACGTCCGTGCAGGCTGTCTCGGCATCCGGTTCCCGCACGAGAAGGTTGCGGTCTCCCGTCGCCACCGTGATTCCCGCGTTCCCGGGCTCGCCGCACCGCCTCTGACAGGCCGACCAGTGCTCCAGGGGCGCGCTCGCGCCGCGAAGCCGCGCCCGCTTCACAGCGGCCCCGCGGACGTCGACGCGCGCCTTGGTGCAGGCGCCGGTGCCGACGCAGGACGTCAGGCCTTCCCACCCCGAACCAGGAGCGGTCACCAAGCCGATGCGGGCCATCCCATCGAGGAGGCCCGGAGCCTCGTCGGTGTTGACGTCCACGACAGTCACCGTGCGCCGCGGGGAGAACCGGACTTCGGGGACAAGGTCGGCGAGCGAGACGAGCGTGACGGCGTCGAGCCGACCGAGCGGCACGAGGCCGGTTACTGCCGTGGCGCCGTCACGCTGACGAAGGAGCCCCGGCAGCAGCGGAAGCTGATCGTCGGCTGATACGTCGACGATTTTTGAGCCGAGGCGCTTCGCAAGGGTCGGCGCGCCTCCTGGGAGCTCGGCCACGTGCCAGGCTCTCGAATCCAGCTCATCGCGCACCGTGAGGAAGGCGCGCGCAGCAGAGAGAACCATCTCCGGGGTCTGCTCCGGCGACGCGGTCAGGTTGGTCGCCGCTCCGCCGATGACCAGCCGGAAGCGCTCGGCTGCCTCTCGGCGCGCGGTGGCAATCGCGGCGACATCGACCCGCAGGCCATTCAGGATCCCGCTGCCGTCGTCCACGCCGAACAGGAATCGCTCCGGCAACGCCTGCAGGCCATTGTCCGCGCACAGCTGGCCGTCCAGCCGCTCGACGACCGCGTCGGTGAGGCAGCTTGCTCCAGCCTGCCTCCCGCCGAACGGGTTGGCCACGATGTTCCGCACCAGCTCGTGTGTGACAGAAGGGAGAACGCCAACCGGCTCCAGCGTCAGAGCCGCGGCCTCACCCGAGTGCCGCGCGAGTCCCCTGATCTGCACATTGGCTCGGCGCGTCACGTCGACGAGGCCGTTTCCGGTTGCGGCGACCTCTCCGAGGGCCAGAAGCTGTGCCGAGGTCGCGCGACCGCCCGGAAGCCGAACGCGCGCGAGCCAACCGTCCTCGGCTACGTGCAAGTCCAGGACGCCCGGGCAGCGAGGGTCGTCGCGCCTGACCCTCGCTGCGGCGTCGGCAGGCAGTCTGCTCAGCCTTCCAGAGTCGCTGGGACGCTGCGGGGGCTCGAGCGCTCGGCCGAGCGGGTCATGACGCGCTGCGCAAGGAACGCGAACACGATCCCGATCGTCGCCCACAGGACGAGCTGCATGCCGAGGGTGGCCTGGCGGAACTCCCAGAGCGTGACCGCCGGGAAGCCCTCGGGCACCTCGTTGATGCTCGGCATCAGAAGGCCTGCGATCAGCACGATCACGATGAACGAGGCGACCGAGATGACCGTCGCGACGTGAGGAGCAGTACGCGTCGCGAGATAGCCACGAAGCCGAAGGGCCGCGACGGCAGCGGCGAGTGAGATCGCCACCATCACCCAGTACAAGGCCGTTCGCCGATCGATCGTGTCGGGGTTGCCCACCGCCGGCGGGTTCGCCGGGTACTTGAGGAACGGCACGAGGAAGAAGACGGCGTACGCCCCTGCGGCCAGCCAGAGCGCAGTGACGAACGGGCTCGCACTGCCGGCGCGTCCGTACGCGAAGGCGAACGCCAGCGCGAAGAGGCCACCGATCGCCAGGCCGAAGACCACGGTTGCCGTCAGCAGGCCGATGCCGCTCTGCACGCCGCGGGTGACGAGCGGCTCTTCCTCGGGGCCGGTCGAGGGAGGCGCGGTGCTCTCCTCGAAAGCGATGGCCGCGTCGACCGCAGGCTCGCCGACGATCCGTGCGAAGCCTGTTGCGAGCAGCCCGGCGCAGAGGCCAGCGATCAGCCCGCAGACAAGAAGATTCCTGGTCATGTCGGCTCCCCTAGTGGCAGGGGAAGCCGAGGAGATGACGACCGTCGTGCACGAACTCGTGGAGCCACACCGAGCCCTGGAACGAGCCGACGAAGTAGAGCATCACGAGCAGGAGAGCGGTCGCGAACAGCGCCCACGGCCAGAGCTCCTGGAGGGAGATGGCGGCGGGGTGGGTCGCATCGGCGTGAGCCGGTGCAGCAGGAGCGATCTGAGACATCTAGACCTCCTCGGGATTGCGCGTCCCGTACGGGGTTTCGCGACGGCCCGAGTCTCCTGGCTTCCGGATCACCGCGCTTCTTCCCGCCTTCCCACCCTCTCGGGCAGTGGCTTATGGGAGTGGCTCCCCGGTCACAGTGGCGCGACCACGCCGGACTTGCACCGGCTTCCTCGCGCCGTCGCTCTGATCGGCGCGATCCTACAACAGCGCCTTGGTCGATGCTGGACAGCCGATCCGACCTGCGAGGGCCGAGATCGAGCTCTTCGACGGCGGCTCGCTTAAGGTACGGAACGGGTACGTCAGCTCGGACACGCACGGGCACGCGCGTCCCTCGTCGAGCCCGCGAAACTGCCTGATCTCCAGGGGACGCGTGCCCGGCGGTGCCCGCGCGTCCCTCACTCGTCTTTCCCTCGCAATGAAGGGGTCCTCGGTTCGAGTCCGAGCGTAAGCTTGAGAATCCCTGTCAGAGCGGTGCGCCAGTTGTGCGCCAGTGAAGCTTAAAGCCAGTGGACTTCTGGAGTCATCCACGGCCTTCCCTGGACTGGCTGCTGCGGTCTGAAAGACCGCACGCAACTCGAAACGAAGCGGCTTCCTGACCGGAACCGCTTGGTTGAGCGGAGGGGGAGGGATTCGAACCCTCGAGAGGCCGGTGACCTCTAACGGCTTTCGAGACCGCCCACAAACTGACGATGTGCAGGGAGTTTAGTTCCAGTTCGCCAGTGGGTTCGCCAGCTGCAGAGGTGACTGCTTCGTAAAGGCTGCCACCAGGCAGTCTTCCCGGCCGCTGCCAGTCGTCGGGAGGACTGCCGCGGTTGGCGGGAATGAACGATCACCGAACTGAACCCCGACCACGCCGAGCAAGACGCACACAGCATCCAGCGCTTCGCGGCGGCCATCAGCGGAAGCCTTGCCGGCGTGCCAGCGATAAGCACGGCTAGCAGTCTTTCGTTGGACACTCCTACGCTCGAAACCCGGCCCGTGCGCAGCCTCGACGTCCCGAAACTCCCACCACCGGCGGTCACCGAGGAGAAACTCGCCGGAGCCCGGGTTGAGATCCCCTTGCCGGCCCGGGACATGCCAGCCTCGAAATCGCAATGCCGGTTGGAGGCACGGTCTGAGTGGCGACGGTGGTCTGGACGCTGCTGCGCGGCGGACATCGAGCGCGACGCGGTGGTCGTCACGCGGCCGCACCGAGGTCGTCGCTTGCAGCGCGTCGGGCCGCAGCCGCCAGTCGCCAGCGCTGCTCGACCGTGCTGGGTCGTGGTTCAAATCCCGCCCCTTCCGCTCAATGACAGCAGCAGGAGGGCGCAGGAGCCCTGCGTCCTCCTGCCGCAAGTCCGTGGTTGACTAGTCGCCGGTGAGCGGCGCCACGAGCGGGTTCGTGGACGCGTAGAGCCCGTCCGGGTTCGGATACCAAAGCCAGA
>JBOGFL010000119.1:0-2923 GCA_050743285.1 Acidimicrobiia bacterium | reverse complement strand
GGGGCGGGCCCGCTGGGCCCGCCCCTTCCGAAGCGCTTGCCGATTACTTGCCCGTCGGGACCGCTGCCGCACCGGAGGTCGGGGTGCCCATGAGCTCGTACACCTCGGGCGACGGCTTCTCGTCGCTCGGGTCGCGGAGCCGGACCGGCTTGCCCCACTGCCGCTGGGCGATGATGTAGCCCAGGCAGCCAGCGGCCAGTACGCCGACGCCGACCCAGATTCCTTCGGCCAGGTAGAACGTCGAGTCGGTGAAGCCGGCGTCGAAGAAGTAGCCGGTCAGCTCGAGGTACCACACGCCGAAGACGATGAAGGCCAGGTTCACGACGGCGAGGATGCCGGCCAGCCACATCCACGCGCTGTGGAGCTTGATCGGCCGCGGCCAGTCGGGCCGGTCCTTGCGCAGCAGCACGACACCGCTGAGCGCGAGGACGTGCGAGAGCATGTAGCCGAGATTCCCGGTCGCGATGATGAAGAAGAGCGTCGGGAAGGCGAAGACCATGAAGATGTTCAGGAGCATGTCCACGGTCATCGCGCGGGCAGGGACGAACCGGCTGCTCAGGTGATTCAGCCACCTGATCGTCATCTTCTCCTCGGCGAGGGCGTACAGCGCCCGCGAGCCGTCCATCGTCGCCGTGTTCATCGAGAGCGCGAGTCCGGCGCAGAGACAGGCCACGAGCACCGTGCCGAACGATTCACCCGCGATCGAGTGCAGGACGTCGACGAGGAAGAACACCCCGGTCGCATCGCCCAGGATGGCGTCGTACCCGATCGTGCCGATGACGGCGATCGGGAGGAGGATCGAGAGGACGACGTTCAGCCCGCCGACGCTGATCAGCGCTTTCCGGGTGTCGTTCTTCGTGTCCTTGAACTCGGGCGCGAACGTTGCAGGCGCCTCCGGTCCGTACGTCGACCAGCCGATGATGTAGAGCCAGACCATGATCAGCGCGAACTGGGTGAAAGCACCGGTCCCGTAGCCGTAGCCCTCGAGCGTGCCGGCCATGAGGTTCTGGTCGACTGCGTGGTTCCTGAAGTCAGTCGTTACGAACGCCCCGAAAGCGATCACGCCGACCGGCAGGAGCATCATCGCGCCGGTGACGTAGCTGAACCACACCGCGGGCCGCATGCCGAGGACGTTGAACGTCCAGCAGGCCACGATCACGCCCAGGGCGATCAGTCGGGGTGCGGTGACCACCCAGTCGATCACCGGCAGCGAGTAGCTCCAGGCCGCGAACCTCGTGTCCGGGAAGAACTCGCCGACGATGAGGAAGCCGATCAGGCTGCCGTAGACGGCGAGCACGCTCGACCAGGCGAACCAGTAGCCGAAGACCGCGATCGGCCCGGCGAAAGAGAAGTACTTCCGCCAGCCCTCGCGCGCGTACACGGACAAGCCCCCCGGCTTGTCGGGGAACATGGCCGCGGGCTCGGCGTAGATGTATGCCTGCAGCGCGCCCAGCACCGCCGAGATCGCGAAGAGGACAGCGACGATCCAGCCTCCGAGCGCGATGGTCGCACCCCATAGGCCAACAAGCAGAAAGCCCGGGTTCGCAAGGCCGATCACGAACCCGTCCCACCAGCTGATCGTCTTGAGCAGTCTCCGTTGGTCGACAGCTACCTCAGCCACAGGTCCTCCTCCTCGCCGATTTCTCTCGCGGGATTGGTCGATGCCGAGAGAATGTAAAACTTCGTCCGGTCGGATTCAATGGCCGACCGACCCATGTCGATCCCGCTGACCCTTCGCTGCGAGTGTGGGGAAGTCCTCTCGACCCAGAGCGGCGAGACCGTCACGTGCGCATGCGGCCGCCGCTACGACACCTCCACCCTGCCCGGGCCGAGCGTCGCCCACGTCAAGGCGACGCAGGCGCGTCTGCGCCTCTACGCTCGGCTCGGGGTGATCATCGTCGTCTTCTTCGGCCTCCTTGGCTTCTTCCTGGCCGGCCTTCCGGGCGTGGCCGGCGCGGCGTCGATCTCGGCGATCCTCTGGTGGCGAGTCGTGGCGCCGGCGCTCCGTCGCAAGCACATGGACGACGTGAACGACCTCCCGACCTGGACCGTCGAGGCCGATCGCGATGCCTGAGCTCGTGGTCGGGCGGCCCGAGGCGGCCTCGCCGCTACCGGACAGCCCGGCGAAGGTGCGCCCGGTGATGCTGCTCACCTTCGACGTGCCCTTCGACCGGGTCGCCGTGGCATTCGCCCTCGAGACCGCTGCTGAGACCGGCGCCGAGCTCTACATCTGCGACGGCGTGCCCGTGCCCACCGGGAACCCGGCGGTCGCGGCCTCGCGCACCTTCGGGGCGTCGGAGACGCGGAAGGACAGTGACGACGTGGCAAGGGAGGCCCGCGACCGGGGAGTCAGAACGACCCAGCTCGTCTTCCACCACCCGCGCCCCGTGCACGCCGCGCTCGAGGTGACGCGCGACGAGCAGGTCGGACTGCTCATCTTCGGCTCGGACCGCAAGCGGATCGGCCGCTGGAACTTCAGGCGGATCGCCAAGAGGCTGCGGAAGAGGGCGCCTTGCCTCGTCTGGATCCCGGACTAGGCGTCTCGCAACGGCTGCGGCTTGAAGCCCGCAGCGCGCGCTGGGAGAATGCCGGTTCTCCGGTTCTGCCCCTGAAGGAGGTATCGCGAGATGGCGCGCGACCCCAAGCACGACATCCTCTTCGAGCCGATCGAGATCGGCCCGAAGACGATGAAGAACCGCTTTTACCAGATCCCCCACTGCAACGGCTTCGGCTCCGAGAAGCCGCTGAGCCAGGCGCACTTCCGCGCCATGAAAGCCGAAGGCGGCTACGCGGCCGTCTGCACGGAGTACTGCTCGATCCACCCGGAGTCGGACGACACGCACCGCGTGTCCGCTCGACTCTGGGACGACGACGACATCAAGAACCTGGGGCTCATGTGCGACATGCTCCACGAGCACGGGGC
>JBOGFL010000118.1:0-6692 GCA_050743285.1 Acidimicrobiia bacterium | reverse complement strand
GCGACCGCCAGCCGGTCGGGCGGCCGTTCTCGAAGGGCGAGTTCGCGAACGCGGCCGCCAGCACCGGTCCCAACGCGTGGGCGAGCTGCCAGCGCGCCGCCGGCGAGCCGCCGCCGGGTGCGGCGAGGTCGAGGTTCACCTGGATCGCGGCGGTCGACCGCATCATCGTGCGGCCGGCCGCGCCGCCGGCGTCGAAGTACGCCTCCATGGCCGCGTACCGCGGCGAGTCGACGACTCGTCCGCTCGTGCGGACGGGATCGAGACCGAGCCCGATGAGCGCGACGCCGGCCTCGGCCAGCGCGGTGCCCACGTGAATGGCGTCGGCGCCGAGCGCGGTGGTGGCCGCGGTGACCCCGCTGAGGGGTGGCGAGCTCAGCTCGTACTGGCCACCGGGTTCGAACGTCGACGCGCATCCGCCGGGCCCGGGCCCGGCGGTGTCGACGGTGTGACGAACTGTCTCGTGCGCGGCAACGCGAGTCGTGTCGTCCATCAAGCGGGGAAGCCACTCGATCTCGAGGCCGACGCGCCCCGATCCCGCGGCTGTGGTTGCCGCGTCGACCTGTTCGCCGGCGAGGCGGTAGGCGTCGGCGACTTCGAGGGCTCTCGTGGAGCTCGGCACTTACCGGTGTCCGTAGTGCGCGGCGACCCAGTCGACGTCGCGCACCGAACGCATCCAGAGGTGCCGGTGCAGGGCATTTCGCATGACGCTCCCTCCCGGAGCTCGCGTGGACTCGATGGTCCTTACCTGTCGGGTATTCGTTACATTCGGCGACTTGGCCCGACGCGGATGATCGTCTCCTCGATCTTTCACGCGCTGGCCGCCTCGGCTTCATCCAGGCTGACTCGCAGCGCCCGGTAGATCGTGTCGGGCGTGAGAACGCCGACGTAGTCGTCGCCGTTCACGACCGCAACCCATCCGTAGTCGGTGAGCAGCATCGAGGCCAGGGCGTTCTCGAGGTAGTCGTCGACCGAGACCCAAGCCTCTACCCGCTCGACCCGGTCGGCGGCGGCACCGTCACCCGCGGCGTTGACCCGTCGGATGTGGCCCCGCAGCTTGGTGTCACCGTTCACCACCGCGACCCAGTCGGCACCGCTGCTGTCCATGATCGAGCGGGCCTCGGCAAGCGTCGCGGTCGGCTGCACGGTGGGCGGGTGATCGAGGACGGCGGCGTCGATCGGTGTGACCTTGAGCCGCTTCAGCGCCCGGTCGGCCCCGACGAAGTCGGCGACCATCGACGTGGCCGGGTTGCCGAGCACCTCGGCCGGCGTGTCGTACTGCATGAGGATCCCGCCGACGTCGAGGATCGCGATGCGGTCACCCATCTTCACGGCTTCCTCGATGTCGTGTGTCACGAACACGATCGTCTTGCGCACATCGTGTTGCAGGGCGAGGAACTCGTCTTGCAGCCGCGTCCGGGTCACAGGATCGATGGCGCCGAACGGCTCGTCCATCAGGAGAACCGGTGGATCGGCGGCCAGTGCCCGCGCCACGCCGATCCGTTGGCGTTGCCCCCCGGACAGTTGGATCGGGTACCGGTTGCGGTACGTCGCCGGGTCCAGGCCGACGAGTTGCAGCAGCTCGTCGACGCGCGCGCGTACGCGGTCGCGTGACCAGCCCAGGAGCTTGGGCACCGTGGCGACGTTGGCCGCGATCGTCTGATGCGGGAACAGGCCGACCTGCTGGATCACGTAGCCGATGCGGCGACGGAGCTCGACGACGTCGACGTGGGTCACGTCTTCGTCTTGGAGAAAGATCCGCCCTCCGGTCGGCTCGATGAGCCGATTGATCAACTTGAGCGTGGTGGTCTTGCCACAGCCGGAGGGGCCGACGAGGACTGCGACCTCGCCCTCCGGGACCTCGAGGCTCAGGTCGCGGACTGCGAGCGTCCCATCCGGGAAGCGTTTGGTGACCGACTCGAGGCGGATCATGGAGGGCCGGACTCGGCGGCTTGACGTTACCAGCGGGACGACGGCGGCCTTGCGCTCCCGCGATCGACGGCGTCGCGCAGTAGTTCGGCATACCGGGGCGGCTCGGGCTCGAGGAGGCGCGGGCGGTTTGCGCGGTCGCCTTCGTCGGTCGCACGCCGCAGGTGTTCGATGATCGCTCCGGCGAGAGCATCCGCGTCGCCTCGGGGGACGAGGTCGCCGGCGCCGGGCGCGGCGCGAGCGACGATCTCTCGGGGTCCGCCCTGATCGGTCGCGACGACCGGCGTGCCGCTCGCGAGCGCCTCGACGAGGATCAGGCCGTACGGCTCGGGCTCGGTGGACGGGAGGACGAGCACGTCGAGGTCGGCGAGCAGGTCGGGGACGTCGTCGCGAGGTCCGAGCCAGTGCACGCCGGGCGTCGCGGCGGCGCGGCGGGCGAGATCGGCGGCGTACTGCTCCTTGCCGCGCACCGGCGCCCCGGCCACGGCAAGCTCGGCGTCGGTGACGGCGGCGCGGACGCGGGGGAACGCGTCGAGCAGGACGCCGATGCCCTTCCAGGTGTCGATGCGCCCGGCCGCGCCAACGAGAGGAGTAGTGGGTCCGACGCCGACGCGGCCTCGGAACCGCCCCGCGCGCATGGGCGCGAAGTCGGCCGGGTCGGGGTCGTCGCGGACGACGACGACGTTGGCGGGGTCGAGCTGAGCCGCCACCGCGTTCGAGACCGCGAACACCCTCGTCGCGTAGCGCCGGGTCAGCGAACGCTCGAGGCGGCGCGCGGCGCCCGATTGCACCACGATCTCGCGGGCGTGCCACACGTGGGGCACCTCGAGCCGGCGGGCCGCGGCCCAGCCGTACCAGGAGTGCAGCGAGTTGCTGTGGACGAGGTCAACCGCGAGCTCCCGGCCGAGGCGGCGGAGCCGGCGTACGGTGAGGGGCCACCCGGCGGCGTACCCGACCCAGTCACGGGCCCGGTTCGAGGTCGAGATCCGGCGCATCGGGACGACGTGCAGGGTGGCGCCGGCGGCGGCGAACTCGGCCGCCAGTGGGTGGGGCGCCGGGACCGCGACGTGGCAGTCGAAGTCAGCGGGTGGCAGGCTGCGCACGAGCCGCAGGAGCGCCTGGTCCGACCCGCCGCGCTCCGCGACCGGCTGGATCGACAGCAGGCGGATCATGCGCGTCGCCCTGAACCTCGAGCAGTTACTGCATCCCGCACCGGGCGGGATCGGCCGCCAGACGGCGGAGCTAGCCAGGCTACTGCCGGAACGCGGTGTCGACGTGGTGCCGTTCGTCGCTCGCCACTCCCGGGCCCGGGTGCAGGAGGCGTTGCGCGCCGTCGACCTCGGCGGCCTCGACCCGGTCGTCCTGCCGCTGCCGCGCCCCGTTCTGTACGACTCCTGGCACGTCCTCGGGTTCCCGAAGCTGGACCACTGGAGGCGACTGCACGGGGTCGACGTCGTGCACGCGCCGTCGGTGGCGGTTCCGCCCCGAGGGCGGGCGCCACTCGTGGTCACGGTGCACGACGCCGCGCCCGTCCTCTTCCCGGCGACGTTCTCGGCGCGGGGGCGCTGGTTCCACGCCCGCGGAATGGCGGCGGCGCAGAAGCGCGCCGAGCTCGTCATCACGGTGTCGGAGGCGGCCGCGGCCGAGCTGGTGGAGCACGCGGGATTTCCGCGCGATCAGCTACGCGTCGTGCCGAACGGCGTCGAGCTGGACGAGGCGTCGGAGGCTGACGTCGCGACGGCGCGACAGAAGTACGGATTGGAGGACGCACCGTACGTGCTCTTCGTCGGGACGCTCGAGCCGCGCAAGAACATCGGTGTGCTGGTCGACGCGTTCGCGAAGCTCACTGCCGAAACTGCGCTCCCCCACACGCTGGCAGTCGTGGGCCCGGAGGGATGGGTGTCGCGCGAGGCGGTGCCGACCGAGGCCGCCGCGCTCGGCGCCCGCCTGCGGATGCTCGGGCCGGTGTCGGGACGGGACCTCTGGGGCCTGTACCGGGCGGCGGAGGTCTTCGCGCACCCGAGTCGGCACGAGGGATTCGGCATCCCGGTACTCGAGGCGATGGCACAGCGGCGGGCGGTCGTGTGCTCCGACATCCCCGTGTTGCGCGAAGTGAGTGGCGGGCACGCGCGCTTCGTGCCGCCGGACGACGCCGACGCATGGGTGGGCGCGCTGGTCGACCTTCTCGGCGATTCGGAGGCGCGGATCCGGATGGGCGAAGCGGGCCGGGAATGGGCCGAACGGTTCTCGTGGAGGCGCTGCGCGGACGCAACCGCGGCCGTGTACGGCGAGGTAGTGAGATAGCGACTGGTCGCGAGGTTAGTCTCACCCGGTGGTGCTGGGCGCCAACGGCCCCGACTCGCTGATCTGGTGGGAGTGGGTTCGCGAGCACCAGGACGAGATCCTCGCGAAGCTCCAGGAGCACATCGAGCTCACCGTGACGTCGGTGTTTCTCGGGCTGCTCATTGCCGCACCGCTCGCACTGTTGTCGATACGTCGCCGTTGGTTGTACGGGCCGATCCTCAGCGTGGGCACCGTCCTGTACACCATCCCGTCGCTGGCCGCCTTCGTGCTGCTGATTCCGTTCATGGAGCGCCGCACGTCGGCGATCGTCGTCCTCACCAGCTACACGATTCTCATCCTGGTGCGAAACGCGGTCACCGGCCTCGACGCGGTACCGGCTGACGTCAAAGAGGCGGCCGAGGGGATGGGGTACTCGTCGACGCGTCAGCTGCTGCGCGTCGAGCTTCCGATCGCGCTGCCGACGATCATCGCCGGTATCCGCCTCGCGGTCGTCACCGTCATCGGGCTCGTGACGGTCGCCGCCATCGTCGGCGAAGGCGGCCTCGGCGACCTGATCAACGACGGCTTGCGGCGCAACTTCCCGACCCCGCTCGTCGTCGGAGCCTCGTTGTCGGTGCTGCTGGCCGTGTTGTGCGACTTCGCCCTGCTCGCAGTGCAGCGCATCGCCACGCCCTGGCAACGGAAGGGTCGCTGAGATGGGCTTCCTCGGCGACGTCTTCCAATTCATCAGCGACAACTGGAGCGGGAAGGACGGAATCGTCGATCGCTCCATCGGCCACCTGCAGCTGTCGTTCTGGTCGGTGATCGTCGCGCTGCTGATCGCGCTCCCGCCGGCCGTCTACCTCGGACACTTGCGCAAGGGCGGAGCCGCCGCAATCAACATCGCCAACGTCGGCCGGGCCCTTCCGTCTTACGCAATCCTCGTGCTGGCGTTTCAGTTCACCGACAGGATCGGCGCGGTACCGGCCGTGATCGCGTTGGTGGCGTTGGCGATCCCGCCCGTCTTCACCAACACGTACGTGGGGTTGAGCCAGGTCGATCCCGAGGTACGGGAGGCGGCGCGCGGCATGGGAATGTCGGGGTGGCAGCAGCTCCGCCGGATCGAGCTGCCGATGTCGATGCCGTTGATCATGGCCGGGATCCGCACCGCTTCGGTCCAGGTCGTCGCCACCGCCACGTTGGCGATCCTGATCGGCTGGACGGGCACGCCCGGCTACTACATCATCGTCGGCCTGCGGTTGCAGGATAATGTCGAGGTCTTCGCGGGCGCGCTGGTCGTCGTGGTGCTTGCGCTCGGCGTCGAGATCCTGCTTGCCGGCGTGCAACGTCTCGTCGTATCGAAGGGCCTCCGGGGGACGAAGCGGTCGCGTTGGACCGTCGAGGAGGAGATCGAGTCGGAAGTGCCGGCCGCCGAGCCGGTCCTGACCTGAAGGGTTACGGCAAGTTACGGACGGGCTTCGCCGAAGCCCACCAACAGAAAGGGGCGCACATGCGCCACGCACGAATGCGTTTCAGCGGACGGGCGCTGGGGGCGATGTCTCTCGGGCTTGTTCTCGCGCTCGGGGTTGTCGCGTGCGGCGACGACGGTGGCGGTGACGGTGGCGATGGAGAAGCGATCACGGTCGCAGCCGCCGACTTTGGTGCCGAGCCGAACATCCTCGCTCAGCTGTACGGCCAGGCGTTGGCTGCGGACGGCTTCGACGTGACCGTCGAGGAGACCTTCGGTACCCGCCCGGTGATCCTCGATGCGATGGAGTCCGGCGATGTCGGCTTGACGCCGGAATACGTGGGTTCACTTCTCAATGAGCTCGAGGGTCAAGACACCGCAACCTCCGACGTCGACGAGAGCGTGGAGATGCTCCAGAGCGCGCTGGGTGACGACGGCCTGGTGGCGTTCGAGCCCTCGGACGCCCAGGACTTCGACACGCTCGTCGTGACCCAGGAGACCGCGGACGAGTTCGGCCTCGAGACCTACTCCGACCTCGCCGATGTCGCCGACGAGCTCACGTTCGGCGCGCCGCCCGAGTGCCAGGAGTTCCCGGCGTGCATTCCCGGCCTCCGCGACGTGTACGGCATCGAGTTCGGCGAGTTCGTGCCTCTCGAGGCCGGCCCGCCGATATTCGAGGCGCTCGGGAACGGTGACATCGACGTGGCGCGCGCGTTCTCGACGAGCCCGATCATTGCCGCTGAGGGCTACGTCGTCCTCGAAGACGATCAGGGACTGAGCGCGGCGGAGAACATCATCCCGATCGCCCGGGAGGAGTTCGACACCGACGCGGTCGCCGACACGGTGAACGAGGTATCAGCCGCGCTGACGACCGAGAACCTCACCGAGTTGGTCAGCCAGGTCGACATCGATCTGGAGGACCCCGCCGACGTGGCCCAGGCCTTCCTCGAAGACGAAGGCATCATCTAGGCGACTTCACGTCCCTTGTTGTTTGGGCGCTCGACCACCTCAGCGG
>JBOGFL010000117.1:0-3508 GCA_050743285.1 Acidimicrobiia bacterium | reverse complement strand
CACGTTGGTCGGGAGCGCGTGGACCGGAAGCTTGGCCACCGGTTCGCCTTGGGGCTCCTCGTAACCTGCGGCCTCCTGACCGTGCTCCTGGCTGGCGCCGAGAGTGATGAGCCCGGCGGCCATCACGACGAAGAGCGTCCCGCCGAGGATCCAGGCCAGCGACGAGCCGCGCATGCGCGGGCTCGCAGAAATCACGGCCGCGCCCCCGAGGATGCCGACGGTGAGCACGATGCCGACGACGAGCGCGATGTTGCTGTCGCTGGCGAGGAGGACGCGCGAGATGTTGATCGCGACCACGACAACGATGGCGATCACGTGCACCGGCAACAGAAGCGGCAACAGCAGCCGGTCGCGCACCGGGCTCGGCCCCGGAGGCAGCGCGGCCGGCTCGCCCGGCGGCGGTTCTTCGGTCCCGGTGTCGGTCCCGGTGTCGGTGGTGCTCATCAGTCGACCAGCTCCATGCGGTTCAGCTCTCGATCCAGATCTTGCCATTTGCGCGTCTGCACGGAGCGTCGGTCTTCTTCGGCGGCCCACCGGAAGAAGGTCACCGCGATCAGCATCCACAGCAGCAGCCCGGCGCCGATCTTCATCACCAGCCCGGCCATGCGCTGGTCGTCGAGGGCGGTGAGCCCGAACAGCTGCGGCACACCCTCGTAGTAGTGGTACAGCGGGCGGCTCCCGAACGTGAGGAACGACGCCGGCACCGTCGGCACCACCGACTGGAGGAACAGGAAGATCATCCGCGGCGGCGGGCTCAGGCGAGGCACCTCGGGCAGCGGGCTCACCACCGGCATCCAGATCAGCAGCGACGCGATGAGGATCACGGCGTGGGCCAGGAAGTGCGCAAGCCCCGAGCGCAGCGTGAGGTCGACGAACGCGGGCCAGTGCGTCACCACGAGCACGAGGTTGAAGATGATCAGCGCGGGCAGGAAACGGGCCAGGAACTGCGCGGTGCGCAGCAGCCAGTGCGGACGCAGGATCGTGCGCAGCATCCACGCCGGCGTGCCGAGCAGCAGCAGTGGCGCGGCGACCATGCTGAAGACGAGGTGCTGAACCATGTGCGCGGTGTAGAGCGACTTTTCGGCGACGTCGTGGATCGGCCAGTCAGCCGCGAGCCACAACGCAACGACACCAAGCCCGAAGCAGACGACCTGAAGTCGGGTGACCGCGGGGTGGCCGGGCACCGCCAACCGCGGCCCGACCCGGACCGCGGCGATGGTGTAGCCGGCCGCGAGTAACCCGATGAGCAGCCACACATCGGGATGGGGTTCCCAGTCGGGGAACGGCACCGACGCGAGCCCCGGGATCATTGCGAGAAGACGTTGAACGTAGACAGGACGATCACGTAGAGGATGACCGCGGCGGTGATCCCGAGCACGAAAAACCGCCGGAAGATCGGCTGGTCGGTGCGGAGGTGCATGAACCACGACGCCACCAGCGCGAACTTGAGCAACGCCGAGATGAGCAACAGGCTCACGAGCACCCAGCGGGGCATCGCGTCAGCCGCGTAGTAGAGACCGACCTCGAACGAGGTGATCACCACCAGGATCACCGCGATCACGACGTACTGGGCCGGCGACGGATGGGCGTGCACCTCGCCGGGCAGGAGCGGGGGCTCGACCTCGGTGGGCCCGCCCGGCTCGAGCGCGGCCGGTTCCTCCGGTTCGGCGACCTCGGTGGTGGTTGCTGGGTCACTCATCGAGCGCTCCTACTGAACGAGGTAGACGACCGCGAAGATCACGATCCACACCACGTCGACGAAGTGCCAGTACAGGCCGGCGATCTCGACCTTTTCGGAGTCTTCCCGCGCCAGCCGCCCCTGCGCGGCCATCCCGAAGAGCGACAGGAGCCAAATGATCCCGACGGTCACGTGGACGCCGTGCAGTCCGGTGAGCACGAAGAAGCTCGACCCGAACACGTTGGTCCCCAGCTTCAGGCCCTCACGCCAGAACTCGGTGAACTCGAAGATCTGACCACTGATGAAGACCAAGCCGAAGGCCGCGGTGGCGACGAGCCAGACCCGCAACCGGCGGTGATCGCCACGCTGGATCGCGGCGAGCGCCAGCACCATCGTCAGCGAACTCATCAACAGCACGAACGACGTCACCGACGTGAACGGGATGTCGAAGACCTCGCGCGGTGTCGGCGGCGGCTGCTCGCGGTTCACGTACAGCAGGAAGGCCGAAATGAACGCGCCGAACAGCAGGCACTCCGACGACAGGAAGAGCCACATGGCGAGCTTGACATTGGTGATGCCGAGCGACGTGTGGTGCTCCGGCTCGTGCCCGTGCCCCGAGGTGAGCTCTTCGACCGCCATGGCGTTCCTCTACTCCGACGCGGGCTCGATGGCCCACGCGTACATGCCGTACAGGACGAAGAGCAGGCCGACGGGCGCCAGCCACACCCACTGGAAGACGGCTGCGTAACCGAGAATCGGGAGTCCCATGGCCAGGATCAACGGGTAATAGGACGGCGCCGGCATGTGGATGTGGTGCGGCTCGTGGGTCCCCCCGTTCGCGGCCCCGGCCGGTATGCGCACCGGGAAACCGTTCTCGTCCTCGGCGTACTTTCGGTGCCAGAAGTCGTCGCGGCTCTCGACGGTCGGGATCTCGGCGAAGTTGTACTCGGGCGGTGGCGAAGGAATCGACCACTCGAGGGAACGGCCGTCCCACGCATCGGCCGGTGCGGGTCGGCCGTGGCGGCGAGCCGTCCACGCGTTCACGAAGAAGACGAGCACCGACACCGCGATGATGAACGCGCCGACGGTGGCGAGCATGTTGAGGAAGTCCCAACCCAGGCCCTCGTCATAGGTGTAGGTGCGGCGCGGCTGACCCCACAGGCCAAGGAAGTGCATGGGGAAGAACGCGAGGTTGAACCCGATGAGCATCGTCCAGAAGTTGATCTTGCCGAGCCGCTCATCGAGGTAACGGCCGTACACCTTCGGGAACCAGTAGTAGAAGCCGGAGAACAGGCCGAACACGAGCCCGCCGAAGAGGACGTAGTGGAAATGGGCGACGACGAAGTAGGTGTCCGTCTGCTGGGTGTCGGCAGGAACCACCGAGTGGAGCACGCCCGAGAGCCCGCCGATGGTGAACATGGCGATGAAGCCGAGCGCGAACAACATCGACGTGGTGAGACGGACTGCGCCGCCCCACACCGTGCCCAGCCAGTTGAAGATCTTCACACCGGTCGGTACCGCGATGAGCATCGTCGACAGGCTGAACGCGGAGACCGCGACCGGACCGAGGCCGGTCGCGAACATGTGGTGCGCCCATACACCCCAACCGAGGAACCCGATGGCGATTCCCGAGAACACGATCACCGAGTAGCCGAACAGCGGCTTGCGCGAGAAGACCGGGAGGACATCCGACACGATGCCCATGCCGGGCAGGATCAGGATGTACACCTCGGGATGCCCGAACAGCCAGAACAGGTGTTGGTACAGCAACGGGTCGCCGCCCGAGGCGGCATCGAAGAACTGCGTCTGGAAGTTGCGGTCGAAGAACAC
>JBOGFL010000116.1:0-14354 GCA_050743285.1 Acidimicrobiia bacterium | reverse complement strand
GGCGGGCCCCGCTCGGCTCCGAACGCGGCCGGCACGGGCCGACGGTGATCGTGGCGGCCGCGGCGATGAACGCGTGGCCACCGGTGGTCGACGTGGCCACCGTCCCGTGGACACGCAACGAGTGCAGCGCCACCGCCGGGATCAAGACGATCTCCTACGCCGACAACGTGCGTGCCCTCACGTATGCGCACGAGCGGGGCGGCAGCGAGGCGGTCTTCGCCAACACCGCCGGCAACCTGTGCGAGGGCACCGGCACCAACATCTTCTGCGCCCACGACGGGATCCTCCGCACCCCGCCTCTCCAGTCGGGCTGTCTCCCGGGCGTGACCCGGGCCCTGGTGCTCGAACTCTGCGCACGCGACGACGTTCCCGTGGCCGAGGCCGATCTGCCGCGGGACGCGCTGCCCACCGCCGACGAGGCGTTCCTCACGTCGTCGACCCGCAACGTGCAGCCGATCGCCCGGGTCGACGGCCGGCAGCTGCCGGCTGCGCCGGGGCGGTTGACCGCGCGCGCCGCCGACCTCTTTACCGAGCTCCTCCGCGAGGACCTCGATCCCTGACGTCGTCCGCCTCGGGCCGGAGCCGGACGACGTTGCCGGCGAGGATCGTGACGCGGGCGCCGTTGTCGTCCTCGACGACGAGCTCGCCGTCTGCCGCCACGTCGACCGCGATTCCGGTCACCACCGAGCTCGACGTCTCGGCGCGCACCCGCTGGCCGAGCGTGAACAGCCGGTCCCGGTAGTCGGCGAGGAGCGACGGGTCGCCGAGCGCGTCGAGCCGCGTGTCGAGCCGAACGAGGAGCGCGTCGAGCAGCGCGTCGCGGTCTACCGGGCGCCCGGCCTCGAGATTGCACGCGGTGGCGCTCGCGGCCAGGTCACCGGGGACCGCGGTCCAGTTGACGTTGCAGCCGATTCCCACGACCACCGCCGGCGGCGCCGCCCCCAGCTGGGCTTCGACGAGGATCCCGGCGAGCTTGCGGTCGCCGACGATGAGGTCGTTGGGCCACTTCAGACCGGCCCCTACCCCCGCCACCGCCTCGACTGCGTCGGCCAGGGCGAGGCCGGCCGCCTGCACGACGCGCGTCGCCAACCGGACCGGCGGCCGGAGCAGGGCCGACACGAGCAACGAGGAGCCCGGCGCCGCCTCCCACGCCCGGCCCAGCCGACCCCGGCCCGCGGTCTGGTGGTCGGCCACGACGACCAGACCCTCGGGCGCGCCGGCCCGGGCCGCGTCGAGCGCGTAGCGGTTCGTGGAGTCGATCTCGGGAAAGTGCCGGACCTCACGAAACCGGCCGGGGCCGGATCGGGTCGGAACCTCGCGTTCCCCGGTCTCCCGCCGGTCGACATCGATTGGTCGCCGCTCCGGCATGCGCCCGTAGGATACGGCCGCTCCGGTTCGACACCTGAAGGACGGTTCATGTTCACGAGGATCCTGATCGCCAACCGGGGCGAAATCGCGGTGCGCGTGATGCGCACGTGCCGCGAGCTCGGCATCACCACCATCGCGGTCTACTCCGATCTCGACCGCGACGCCCTGCACGTCCGTTACGCGGACGAGGCGTACGCGTTGGGTGGCGACACCGCCGCCGAGAGCTACCTGCACACCGACGCGATTCTGGCCGCGGTCGCCCGCTCCGGTGCCGAAGCGGTCCACCCCGGCTACGGGTTCTTCGCCGAGAACGCCGACTTCGCCCGCGCCGTCACCGACCGCGGTGCGGTCTGGATCGGGCCGCCTCCCGAAGCCATCGAGTTGATGGGCGACAAGATCTCGTCCCGCCTGGCTGCGCAACGGGCCGGCGTCGCCCCGGTCCCGGGGACGACGACGCCGCTGTCGGGCCCCGCCGACGTCATCGCCTTCGGCGAGGAGCACGGCTGGCCGGTGGCGATCAAGGCGGCCTTCGGCGGCGGCGGCAAGGGAATGAAGGTCGTGCCCGGCCCCGACGAGGCGGGCTCGGCGCTGGCCTCGGCCGAGCGCGAGGCGGAAGCGTATTTCGGGCGGCCGGAGGCGTATCTCGAGCGGTATCTGACCCGGCCCCGCCACATCGAGGTCCAGGTGTTCGTGGACTCCCAGGGCCACGCGGTCTGGCTGGGCGAGCGCGACTGCTCGACCCAGCGGCGGCACCAGAAGCTGATCGAGGAGACCCCGGCGCCGGGTCTTGCCGACGACATCCGGGTGGCCATGGGCGAGGCGGCGGTCGAGGTGGCGCGTGCCACCGGGTACCGGAACGCGGGCACCGTCGAATGCCTTTACGAGAACGGAGAGTTCTGGTTCCTCGAGATGAACACCCGGCTCCAGGTCGAGCACTGCGTGACCGAGGTGGTCACCTCGGTCGACCTCGTCGCCGAGCAGCTCCGGGTGGCGGCGGGCGAGCCGCTGTCGTTTACCCAGGACTCGCTGGAGCGCCGCGGGCACTCGATCGAGTGCCGCATCAACGCCGAGGACCCGGCCAAGGGCTTCCTCCCGTCACCGGGACGCATCACCAGGCTGCGGGTGCCGTCCGGCCCCGGCGTCCGCTGGGACGGCGGCTACGAAGAGGGTGACGCGATCTCGCAGTACTACGACAACCTCGTCGGCAAGCTCGTGGTGTGGGGCTCCGACCGCGAGGCCGCCCGCCGGCGCATGCTCCGCGCCCTCGACGAGCTCACCGTCGAAGGGATCCGCACCACTGCGCCGGCGCACCGCGTCTTGCTCGCCACGCGTGCCTTCCAAGAAGGCGAGCACTCGACGAAGTGGGTCGAGACCGATATCGAGGCCTCGAGCTTCGAGGCCGCGACAGCGGCACCGGCACCCCCCGCCCCCGCGGAAGAGGCACAGGTGGCGGCGCACACCGTGCCGGTCGAGGTCGACGGGAAGCGGTTCGGGGTCCGCGTCTGGCTGCCGGACGCCCCCGTCGGCGGCGAGGCCCCACGGCGACGGGCGCCTCGACCGGAGGGCGCTGCCGTCTCGGGCGGAGGCGGCGGCACCATCTCGGCACCGATGCAGGGCACGATTGTGAAGGTGCTCGTGCAGGCAGGCGACGCGGTCGAGGCCGGGCAGGCGCTGCTCGTGCTCGAGGCGATGAAGATGGAGAACCACATCAACGCCGAGTCGGGTGGAACGGTGAAAGAGGTGCGGGTCGCCGCCGGTGCCAATGTCGGTACCGGCGACGTGCTCGTCGTGATCGAATAGCGAGGTGCCGCACCCGCTCTTCCAAGTCGACGCGTTCACCGACGCGCCCCTGGCGGGCAACCCGGCCGCGGTTGTGATCCTCGAGTCTCCCGCTCCCCAGCCGTGGATGCAGGCGGTCGCCGCCGAGATGAACCTCTCGGAGACCGCGTTCGCGCGGTCGCGCTCGGAAGAGACGTACGAGCTGCGCTGGTTCACGCCGACGGTCGAGGTCGACCTCTGCGGCCACGCGACGCTCGCCACCGCCCACGTCCTGTTCGAGACGGGCGCGGCCAGCTCGTCAGCCGGCGTCGTGTTCGAGACCCGGAGCGGTGCGCTCCCGGTTCGTGCCGAGCGTGAGGGCAACCTGGTGATGGACTTTCCCGCCGACCCGGTACGACGCTGGTCACCGACCGCGGAGGTGGTTGCCGCCCTCGGGTGCGAACCCGTTGCCGGGTTCCGAGGCGGCGGGATCCCGATTGTCGAACTGGCCGACGAGGCCGCGGTCCGCGCCGTCGTCCCCGACTTCGCCCGACTCGCGGCCACCGAGCCCGGTAGCGCGATCGTCACTGCGCCGTCCGCCACTCCCCTCTATGACTTCGTGTCGCGCTGCTACGGCCCGCGGTTCGGCATCGCCGAAGATCCGGTCACCGGATCGAGTCACTGCGCACTGGGTCCGTTGTGGGCCGAGCGTCTCGGACGGTCCGAGTTGCGCGCCCAACAGGTTTCCGCACGCGGCGGCTCCATGATCGTGCGCCCGCAGGGAGACCGCGTCGAACTCGCCGGCCGCGCCGTCACCGTTCTGCACGGCGAGCTGACTGCCTGATCAGGAGGCCGCGTCGGCGAGCGACTCCGAAAGCGTCGGGTGCACGAGCAGCGAGTCGACGATGTCGACGACGGTGAGACTGTTCGTCACCGCGACCGCGAGCACACTCACGAGTTCGGCGGCGTTGCGACCGACTATCGAGCCGCCGAGCACAACCCCGGTGGCAGGATCGGAGATGATCTTCACGAAGCCGCGCGGGTCGTCTTTGATCAGGGCCTTGGCGTTGGCCGAGAACGGCACCTTGGTGACGCGGATCTTGCGGCCTTCGGCGAACGCTTCTGCCTCGGCGAGCCCGACATCGGCGATCTCGGGGTCGGTGAACACCGCAGACGCCGCCTTGTCGTACGCGAGGTGACGGTGGGGGCGGCCGTGCAGTCCCATGATGTGTTCGGCAATCTTGCGTCCCTGCATGGCGGCAACGGATGAGAGCGGAAGTTTCCCCGACAGGTCACCGGCCGCGTAGACATGCGCGAGATTCGCCTGGCAGTGCCGGTTGATCGGGATGTAGCCGCCTTCGTCCACCTCGACGCCGGCTTCCTCCAGTCCCAGCCCGTCGCTGTTCGGAATCGAACCGACCGCAAGCACCACGTGCGAACCTTCGACGATACGTCCGTCGACGCATCGCACGCGCACGACGTCACCCTCACGCCCGATGGTCTCGGCGCGCGCGCCCTTCAACAGGGCGACGCCGCGCTCGAGAAAGGCCTCTTCGAGCACCGTCGCGACCTCGGGGTCCTTGATCGGGAGCACGTGGTGCCGGGAGACGATCAGCGTGACGCGCGAACCGAGGGCCTGGAGCATGTGCGTGAACTCGACACCGGTCACGCCGGATCCGATCACGACGGCGTGCTCGGGGATCTCGGGCGGCGGGTATGCCTGCCGGGTGGTGAGCACCCGTTCGCCGTCGACCCTGGCGAAGTCGGGGACGCGGGGCTGGGAACCGGTGGCCAGGAGCACGAAGTCGGCTTCGAGCTCCTCGATTCCGGTCGCGGTGTCGACGACGATCTCGTGCGGGCCCTTGAGCCGGGCGGTGCCGGCGACCATGTGTACTCGTTGCGACTCGAGCAGGTCGAGCACCGAGCGGTGGAGCCGGTCCTCGATGAACGCGACCCGTTCCTTCAAAGCCCCGATGTCGAGCCTGCCCTCGGCCTCGAGGCCCATCCCGCGGGCCCGCCCCAGCTCGGTGAGCTCGGCACCGGTGGCGATGAGCGCCTTCGAGGGGATGCAGTCCCACAGGTGGGCGGCCCCGCCGATGACGTCGCGCTCGACGAGCGTGACCTCGGCCCCGAGGGTTGCGGCGACGCTGGCCGCGGTGTTGCCGGCCGGGCCGCCGCCGATCACGACCAGTCGTACGGCCATGTCCTCGAGGGTAGTTGTGTGCCGAACGCGCTCCGTCGAGGACGGTGGGTGAGGTTGGCGACAGTACGACCAGAATGGACGGATGCCTGACCTGCGGCGCGACCCGGTGACCGGTGATCTCGTCTTGTTCGCGCCCGATCGCGTGGCTCGCCCGTACACGGTCGCAGCGGCGTTGGACGACACCGCCGTGTCGGCGTGTCCGTTCTGCCCCGGACGTGAGAGTGAGACACCACCCGAGGTGCTCCGCACGGGGAATGGCGCGCCCAACACTCCAAGGTGGCGCGTTCGCGTATTCCCGAACCGCTTCCCGGTCGTCGGCGGACCGAGCGCCGGAGAAGGCGCGGGGGGCGCGCACGAAGTCGCCGTTCTCACGCCGGAACACAACCGCTCGTTCGGCAGGCTGGCCGATGACGAGGCGGTCGAGGTGCTCACGGTCCTGCGCGATCGAGCCCGTCATCACCTGGGAGCTGGCCGGGCATTCGTACAGGCATTGGTGAATCACGGTCGCGCCGCCGGCGCGTCCATCGCGCACCTGCACGCCCAGGTGGTCGCCCTGGAGTTCGTCCCGCCGGCAGTGAGCGCGCTCGCGGCTCGCTTCGACGCCCACACACGCGATCCGCTGTCCCTGGATCGCGAATGCGACCCCGCGCTGTTGGTCGACAACGGTCGAGCACTGACGTGGTGTCCGTGGGCGAGCTGGGCTCCCTACATGATGCGCGTTGCTCATGCAGAGCCAGCCGTCTCCTTCGATCGAGCCGATGACCCGGCGATCGCAGCGGTGGCGATCGCGACACGGGACGCGCTGGCCCGTCTGCGGCACGTTCTCGACGACGCCGCGTTCAATCTGGCGATTCGTACCGCGCCGCCTTCCGGGAATACGCGTCAGTACTGGTTCGTCGAGATCGTGCCCCGCACCATCATCGTCGGCGGGTTCGAGCAGGGAACCGGCGTCCTCGTAAACACCGTCACACCAGAAGCCGCCGCCGACGCGCTACGCGCCGCCCAGCCGTGACGATCGGCCTGCACCTGTGCGTCGACATCGACCGGACGCCGGCCCAGGTGTGGGCGGCGATCGAACGCATCGAAACGCACGTCGAGTGGATGGCCGACGCCGTATCGATCACGTTCCGCACCCAGCAACGCACCGGAGTCGGGACCGAGTTTGCGTGCCGAACGCGCCTCGGCCCTTTCCACACCACTGATGTCATGACCGTGACCGAGTGGGAAGCGAACAAGGTCATTGGAATCGAACACCGCGGCGTCGTCACCGGCTCCGGCCGCTTCACGCTGACACCCGCCACCGGCACGAGCTTCTGCTGGACCGAGGACCTGCGCTTCCCGTGGTGGATGGGCGGCCCCGCCGGCGAGCGCGCCGCCCGCCCGCTCCTCCGCCGCGTGTGGCTTCGGAACCTCGCACGTCTGCGCACGATCGTCGAACGCCAATCTCGTCCGCGCCTGTGACATGTCGGTCAGTACGAGGTGAGCTCGGCGGCGGCGCGGTAAGGGTCGAGGTCGCGCGTGACCACACGCGCGAGCAGCTGCTCGAAGTGCTCACCGGCGCAGGTCGCATCGGCACTGGCCGCGAGGCGGGCGAGCACGATGCTCCGAACCTCCTCGCGCAACCGCTCCCGGCGGCGGCGCTCCAGCTCTTCTCCTCGTTCGAGGTACTTGCGGTGCGCGGCAATGGCGGCGAACAGCTCGTCGATTCCCTGGCCCTCGGTGGCAACGGCCTCGACGATCGGCGGGCTCCAATCGCGACCGGCCGCGAGCTCCAGCATCTGCTCCAGATCGCGCACCGCGCCACGGGTCCCGGGCCGGTCGGCCTTGTTGACGACGAAGCAGTCGGCGATCTCGAGCAGCCCCGCTTTGGCTGTCTGCACGGCGTCACCCCACCCGGGGTTCACAACCACGACCGTGGTGTCGGCAGCGCCGGCGATCTCCACCTCGACCTGCCCGACGCCGACCGTCTCGACGAGGATCCAGGGCTTGCCCGCCGCGTCCAGTACGCGAATGGCCTGCGGCGTCGCCAGCGCGAGCCCGCCCAGATGACCGCGCGTCGCCATCGATCGGATGAACACGGCGGCGTCGGTGGCGTGCTCCTGCATCCGCACCCGGTCGCCGAGGATCGCGCCGCCGGTGAACGGACTCGTCGGGTCGACGGCCAGCACGCCGACCTCGTCGCCATCGCGCCGGATGCGGCCGATGAGCTTGTCAGTGAGGGTCGACTTGCCCGAGCCCGGCGCGCCAGTGAGCCCGACCGTGTACGCGCGTCCGGTGTGGGGGAACAGCTCGGCCAGCGACCCGGTCGCGTCGCGGCTTCCGGATTCGACCAGGCTGATGAGCCGGGCGATCGCGGCCCGATCGCCCCGCAAGACCCCGGGAACCAACCCGTCGGGCTGGACGGTCACTCGCGCGTTACTCCGCGATGACCTCGGTGACGCCCGGCACCCGGTCCATGATGATGCGTTCCACGCCCGCCTTCAGCGTCATCGTCGAAACCGGGCAAGTGCCGCACGCTCCGACGAGAGTGACGTGGACCCGCCCGGCGTCATCGAGCTCTTCGAACACGATGTCGCCCCCGTCGACCTGGAGCGCGGGACGGATGGCGTCGATCGCCTCCTCGACCCCTCGCACCATCGCTTCCTGGGTACCCGTGTCGCTTCCCATCGTTCCCTCCTCAACGCCCGCCGACCCGATGCTGTTCCTCCCCCGCCGGAGACCGCCGGACATCGGCGCCCAGCAACCGGAGTTGGCCGGGAAGGTCGGCGTACCCCCTGTCGATATGGAACGGGTCGAGCACATGGGTCTCGCCGTCGGCGCTCAGTCCCGCCAGCACGAGGGCCGCTCCGGCCCGGATGTCGAGAGCCCGGACCGGCGCGCCCGACAAGCGGGCTACCCCCCGCACCACTGCGTGCCGGCCTTCGTGCCGGATGTCGGCACCCATCCGGTTCAGCTCGTGCACGAACGTGAACCGGTTGTCGAAGACGTTCTCGGTGACGATCGCGGTCCCGTCGGCGGTGGCGAGCACCGCGACCACCATCGGCATGAAGTCGGTCGCGAACCCGGGGAACGGGAGCGTTTGGATGTCAGTGGCCCGCAGCCGGCCGTCGGTGCGGGCCTGCAGACCGTCGGCGGTCGGGGTGATCACCATGCCCATCTCCCCGAGTCTCTCGATGACCATCTCGAGGTGGTCGAGCGCGATGCCGTCGAGCATGACTTCGCCGCCGGCGATGCCGGATGCCATGAGGAGCGTGCCCGCCTCGATGCGGTCGCCGACCACCCGGCTCTCGACCGCTCGCAGCTGCTCGACGCCATCGACGGTGATCGTGGAGCTACCCGCGCCGTCGATGCGGGCACCCATGCGGACGAGTAGCTCGGCAAGGTCCCGGATCTCGGGCTCGCGAGCCGCGTTCTCGATAACGGTCTCGCCCTTCGCCATCGTCGCCGCGGTCAGTACGTTCTCGGTCGCGCCGACGCTCGGGAACTCGAACACGATGCGGGCGCCGCAGAGCGCGTTGCAGCGCGCCTCGACATAGCCGTGCACGACGTCGAGCTCGGCACCCATAGCCTCGAGGGCGCGAAAGTGCATGTCGAGCTTGCGGCTCCCGATGTTGTCGCCGCCCGGCATCGCAACCCGGGCCCATCCACAACGGGCAAGCAACGGGCCGAGCACATTGATCGACGCGCGCATCCGGTTGACGAGCTCGTACGGGGCCTCGGGCTGGAGCGGCCCCGACGCGTCGACGACCAGCACCTCCGGTCCGCGCCACTCAACCTCCGCGCCGACGGCCCGGAGCACCTCGATCATCACGTCGAGGTCGGTGACCGGTCGCAGGTTGCCGAGTGTGCTCACGCCCGGCGCCAGGAGCGCCGCCGCCAGTTGCTTCAGACCCGAGTTCTTCGTCGCGCCGGAGACGGCGACAGCTCCGGAGAGTGGCGTGCCGGCGCGGACGACTATCGAGTCGTTGGTCATGATCAGGTCAGCGGGCGTGGTACTCGGGCGCCCGCTGCTCGGCGAAGGCGGCGATCGCCTCTTTGAAGTCCTCGGAGGTGAGGCAGACGGCCTGTCCCTCAGCCTCCACCTCGAGCCCGTCGGTGACCGGTAGCTCGAACGCAGCCTGCACCGCGCGCTTCGTTCCTCGCACCGCGAGCGGCGGTTGCGCAGAGATTCGGCCTGCGAGTTCCCGCACCTCGCGGTCGAGATCCTCGTCATCGACAAGGCGCTCGCACAGACCGATGCGGTACGCCTCGTCGGCATCGATCTTCATGCCGGTGAAGATGATCTCCTTGGCCTTGCCCGCCCCGACCAGCCTCGGGAGGCGCTGAGTCCCGCCGAGGTCGGGGAGGATTCCGTACTGGAGTTCGAGCAAGCCGAGTGACGTCCCGCGCGCCATCACGCGGATGTCGCAGGCGAGCGCGAGCTGCAAACCGGCACCCAGGGCGTAGCCGCGCACCGCCGCGATCGTCGCGTAGGGCGCGTCAGCGAGCCAGCTGTATGCATCCTGGATGCGCATGATCGAGTCAACGACGGGGTCGGCGTGCTTCGAGCCCGCCTCCGGATCGGTACCCGACCCGTCAAATGTTCCGTCGGTGAACGTCGAGGTGTCGATGCCACTCGAGAACGCCCTGCCCTCACCGGTGACCACGAGCGTACGCAGGTCGGGATCGGCGCGCAGCTCCCGGCCCAGCTCTCGAAGCTCGCGCCACATCTGGCCGGTGAACGCGTTCAGCCGGTCGGGGCGGTTGAGGCGGAGCCACCCGACCATGCCGTCGCGCTCGAATTTCAGGGTTTCCATCGCATCAGGCTAGGTCACGAGCTCTTCGTCGGACGCGTCCTGGAGCCCGAGCGCCACGACATCGACGGGTTGTGCGAAGCCCGGGACCTGATGCCGGCCCGGGAGCCCGTGCGTGCCGTCGAGTAGCGACGCGAGGTTGGCCGCGACCAGGGCTTCGTACGGCTGCGCGACGTCGCACAGGCGCGACGCCAGG
The DNA here is from genome assembly GCA_050743285.1 of Acidimicrobiia bacterium. Taxonomy (GTDB): domain Bacteria; phylum Actinomycetota; class Acidimicrobiia; order IMCC26256; family JACDBD01; genus JBOGFL01. The sequence goes on along the minus strand of JBOGFL010000116.1, from coordinate 4,036 downwards.
TTCACGGGCCCGCCGATGTAGTCGTCACCTTCAAACAGGATTACCGGGCCTCCCGCGAGGCCGGCCCGCAGTGGGAGCACGCCGGGCTCACCGTCGAGTCGGGGGGCGAGCTCGAGAACCGTCGACACCAATGCCTGACCCTCGGTGCTGACGAACATCGCGCCGTCACCGAGCCACTTGGCCACCCGCACGCCGTGGTCCGACGCCACGCCCCGCACCGCGCTGCGGAAGCCGGTCAGTACCGCCACCGCCGCCTCGTCACCGTGGGCGTCGCCGAAACGGGTGAAGCCGCACAGGTCGACGAAGGAGAAGTACCGGACGACCCGCATCCCGCCAGTCTGGCTCGGCGACAGGCGCCGGGCGTGCATCGGGCGGACGTCTTTTCCCCTTCACCGACGACAGCAGCCGCCGCAATCCGTAGATCCAGCGCCGTTCTCGACCGGCCGTGCCGCGTCGGTGCCTCGGCGGCAGCCCGCGGGCGCGCCGGTGTGCATCGGATCCGGCGGTTCCCTATGCTCAGCCGTTTACTCACCGAGGACGGGAGGAAGAGTGGGCGGAACCAATCGGACAAGCCTGCTGCGGGTCTGTGCGGGGGCGGCCCTCGCCGCGCTGGTGGCGGTCGCAGCCGGCTGTGGTGACGACGGGCCCAGCGCGTCCGACGTCAGCGACAACCTGGTACAGGCCTGCGCCGATGCGCTCGGCCTCGACCCGGAGGACTTCGCACAGTTCAGCGACGTCGACAGCTACGACGAGCTCACCGATGTGGTGTCCGACAACACTGACGAGTTCGGTGATTTCACCGACGAGTTCACGGACACCTTCACCGAGGAGTTCTCCGACTTCCAGGACAGCTTCGAAGAGCAGTTCACCGACGAGTTCACCGACCTCAACGAAGCCACCGACGAAGCCGAACAGGAGAGCATCCTCGAGGGAATCACCGAGTCCGAAGAGTTCGAAGACCTCTTCGGTCCGTTCGAGGGCTGCGCCGACGTCGTGCGGACACTGGTGGCCGGCGGGATCGCGGGTCAGTTGAACACCGACTTCAGCGACGACTTCACGGACTTCACCGACTTCACCGGTAGCGGTGACTTCACCGACGACAGCGGTACCGACTTCACCGACGACAGCGGCAGCGGCAATCCCTAGATCTACCGCCGTTCTCGACCGGCCGGGTCCGGCGGGGGCGCCTCCAGAGGCGCTCCCGCCGGCGCGGCCGTCCCGCGGGCGCCGTTTCAGCACTCTGCTGCGACGGGAGTGGCCGCTGTTCGTGGTCACGGGGGCGGGTGGCGCGCTGCGCTTCTTCCGTCTCGGCGCACCGAACCGCATTTACTTCGACGAGTACTTCTACGCCAAGCAAGCCGGCCAGTACGTCGTCGAAGGCGTCGAATTCCGCGGTGCCGTCCATCCCCCGCTCGGCAAGTGGGCGATAGCCGCCGGCATCGAACTCTGGGGATACACCCCGTTCGGCTGGCGCTTCGCCAGCGCGGTCGCCGGCACCGTCACGATCGCGCTCGTCTACGTGACCGGCCGCCTGCTCTTCGAACGGCGCTCGATCGCGGCGCTGGGCGCGGCCCTCGTGGCGGTCGAAGGCGTCGCATTCACGATGAGTCGCATTGCGATGCTCGACATCTTCGTCGGACTGTTCGTCGTCCTCGGCTTTCTGTTCGTCGTGCTCGACAAGCGCTGCGCCGATCGCGCCGAGCCACGCTCATACCGGTGGTGGTGGGCGATCGGGGCCGCGTTCGGAATGGGCGCCGCGGTCAAGTGGTCGGCCCTCTCGGCCTTTGCCATCGGGGTCGGATTCATCGCCGTCACGGAGATCCTGCGCCGTCGTCGGGGCGGCCAGATCGCCTGGCGGAAAGCGATCGCGACCGCGCTGGCCGCCTTCGTGATCCTTCCCCTGGTGATCTACCTGGCGAGCTTCGCGTCGTGGTTCATCAACTTCGACAAGACCCGGCCCGGGAAGTACCTCTGCGCCGTCGAACAAAACTGCGACCCTTCGATCGCCGACCGCTTCGAGTGGTTCGTACGCGACCAGGAGAACGACGCGCAGTTCCACACCCGGCTCCGAACGAAGCACCCGTACGCGGCGCGGGCGTGGAAGTGGCCGCTGCTGACGCGCCCGGTCCGGTTCGGTCGGGCGACGTGTCCGTCGGAGCTGCTGGAGTCTCTGGGCCGGTGCATCACCTCGCCCGGCCACGTCCGCCTGTGGCTCAGCCAGGGGAACCCGGCGATCTGGTGGACCGCAATCCCGGCGACGGGGCTGGTCGCCGTGGTCGGGTTCCGGCGCCGTGACTGGCGGGCGCTGTTGCTCGTGAGCTTCGTCCTGCTGCAGTGGCTTCCGTGGGTGGTCTCCGCACGCAAGACGTACCTCTTTTATGCGACGCCACTCGTCCCGTTCATCTGCCTGGTCGTCGCCTTCGCCACCGGGTGGCTTACCGTACGGTGGCAGAAACGATGGCTGCCGGCCTTCGTGGCCCTCGTCGCAGTCGGGATGTTCGCGTTCTTCTACCCCGTGTACTCGGGGGTGGAGCTGCCGTTCAACGCGGTCGAGCAACGACTCTGGTTCGACGCATGGCACTGAGGACCGACACCGGCTCGGACGAGCGGGGCCCGGCAGGGCACGAACCGGTGGCCGCTCCGGCGCCGACCGAGTCAGCGGACGCCACGCCCGAGCAGCGCGGATTCGACTGGGTGACGGTCGCCGCACTCGGCATCTACGCGGCTGCTTTCGTCGTGAGCACGGTCATCTGGGGGTTCCCACTCGGGCGCGAACGGCTGATCGTGTGGCTGGCGCTCGGGATGCTGGCGGCGACAATCCGTCATCCGGCGCGATGGGCGCGCGGCATGATCATCGACTGGTTGCCGCTGGTTGCCGTGCTGATCACGTACGACTACCTCCGGGGCGCGGCCGACGGGCTCGGCTTCCAGCTGCACATGTGGTCGCTCATCCACTTCGACGAATGGCTGTTCGGCGGGACGGTGCCGACCGTGCGACTCCAGCGCGCGTTTCTCGATCCCGACCGCGTGTACTGGTGGGACCTCGTCGCGTGGGCCACGTACACGTCGCATTTCGTCGCGTCCTTCGTCGTCGCCGCGGTGCTGTGGGTCCGCAACCGGAAGCGCTTCCACGCGTACGTGGCGCGCTTCGTCGCTCTGAGCTACATGGGTTTCATCACCTACATGCTGTTTCCGGCGGTGCCGCCGTGGCTCGCCGGCCGGTACGGCGCGATTCCCCCGGTTTACCGGTCGGCGACGCGCGGGTGGAGCCACTTCGGCCTCCACACCGCCGCGCAGCTCTTCGAGAAAGGCCAGGCGTCGGTCAACCTCGTGGCGGCCATGCCGTCGCTGCACGCGGCCTACGCCGCCCTGATCTGCGCGTTCTTCTGGAAGGCCGCCAAGCCGATCGTCCGGGTGGTCCTCGCCGGCTATCCGCTGCTCATGGCGTGGACCCTCGTCTACACCGCCGAGCACTGGGTGATCGACATCCTGATCGGGTGGCTGTACGTGGCGATCGTGATGGTCGTCGGCGCGTTGATCAGCCGATGGTGGCGCCGACGAAAAGCGGCCGAGGCTCAGAGGGACGCGACCCAGGCGGACGCGACCTCGGCCACCTCGGCCACGACGTCGTCCGAGGATCGACCGGTAGATTTGAGCGGCCGGTACCCGTGATCGGCGGCGTCGAGCCAGTGGAAGGTGACCGGACCGGGGATCGCCCGGGCCGCGGCGGTGAGCTCGTCCCGGCCCGCGAGCGCGTCGCGCGTCCCCGACACGAACAGGCACGGCATGTGGAGCCGGGGGAAGTGCTCGACCCGTAGCTTGTCCGGCTTTCCCGCCGGATGGAGCGGGTAGCCGAGGAGCAGCAGACCCCGGGTCGGCACCGGCTCGTCGGGGTCGGCGGCCACCAGCGAGCAGTACCGCCCGCCCATCGAGCGCCCGCCCAGCACGAGCTCGGCCGGGTCGAGGCCGGTCCGCGCCGCGAGCCCGGCGGCGGCTTCACGGGTGGCGGCGTCGAGCACCGCGGGCCGGTCCGGGG
>JBOGFL010000115.1:0-2651 GCA_050743285.1 Acidimicrobiia bacterium | reverse complement strand
GAGTGGTCCTCGTCATGAGGACCGTCGACGAGCTGACCCGAAGCTTCCGGAACCAGGGCCTGCGGGTGACCCCGCAGCGCCAGTGCATCTTCCGGCTGCTTCAGGGCCACGACGGGCATCCCACGGTCGAGTCGCTGTACGAGGCGGCCCAGGGGGAGATGCCCACGATCTCGCTGAAGACCGTGTACCAGACGGTCCACGACCTCGCCGGGATGGGCGAGGTCAGCCTTCTCGACCTCGGCACCGGCAGCGCGCGGGTCGACCCCAATGTCGAAGAGGCGCACCACCACCTGATCTGCGTGCGCTGCGGGAAGGTCCGTGACCTCCTCGTCGACGTGTCGGAGTTGCGCCCCGCGGCCCGGCAACAGCACGGGTTCACCGTCTCGTCCGTGGAGGTGAACTTCCGGGGCGTGTGCGAAGAGTGCGCCTCGGTGTCGCCCGTCCCCTGATCCCAACCCAGGCACCACCAAGGAGCAACGATGCCCAAGCTCGACGGAAGCAAGACGCACGGAAACTTGAAGGAGGCGTTCGCGGGCGAGAGCCAGGCCAACCGCCGGTACCTCTACTTTGCCCAGAAGGCGGACGTGGAGGGCTACCCGGACGTGGCCGCCCTGTTCCGCTCGGTCGCCGAGGGTGAGACCGGCCACGCCTTCGGGCACTTCGACTTCCTCGCCGAGGTCGGCGACCCGGTGACGGGCGTCGCTGTTGGCCCGACTCCCGACAATCTCAAGTCGGCGATCGAAGGCGAGACCTACGAGTACACCGAGATGTATCCGGGCTTCGCCCGCACTGCCCGCGACGAGGGCTTCGAAGAGGTCGCCGAGTGGCTCGAGACCCTGGCCCGGGCCGAGAAGAGCCACGCCGGCCGCTTCACTCAGGGCCTCGAGAGCGTCAACGCCGCCTGAGCCTTCGTTTGTTTGGTCGTTCGCTCGCGCGTCACCCGCCCGCGCCTACGGACTGCCGGAAGAGTAGCGAGATGCAGAAGCTGACGCTCGATGACATCAAGGACGTGCGCGAATACGAGCGGGAGCGCGACGAGTTCCGCCGCCGCATCATAGAAATGAAGAAACGCCGCCGTGTACGGCTCGGCGACCTGATGACGATCACGTTCGAGAACACCGACACCATGCGGTTCCAGATCCAGGAGATGGCGCGGGTCGAGCGGATGGTCTCGGACCAGCAGATCGCCCACGAGGTCGGCACGTACAACCAGCTCGTTCCGGAACCCAATGAGCTGTCCGGCACGCTGTTCATCGAGATCAACGACAAGGGCAAGCTGTACGAGTGGCTGCCAAAGCTCGTCGGCATCCAGCGGGCGCTCAAGATTCGGCTCCGTGACGGCGGTGAAGTGGCGTGCGTTCCCGAGGACGAGGATCGCCTGACGCGCGAAGAGACCACCGCAACGGTCCACTACCTCAAGTTCCCGTTCACGCTCGCGCAGACGGAGGCGTTCAGCCGGGGCCCGGCCTCGATCGTCGTCGACCACCCTGCCTACCGGGCCGAGACGCAACTGACCGACGAACAGCTCATCGTGCGCCGCCGTCGTAGCCTCGGCGGGCGTGCACGTCCCCATCCAGCGGCTGGATCCCGATCTCCCGCTCCCCGAAGCACAGCATCCCGACGACGCCGGCTACGACCTCCACGCCCGCGAGGAGGTGGGGCTGCCGCCGGGCGGGGGACGCGCCCTGGTCCCGACCGGGATCGCGATCGCGATTCCGTCCGGCCACGCGGGCTTCGTGCTTCCACGCTCTGGTCTCGCGTTGCGCCACGGCGTCACGTGCCTGAACACTCCCGGGCTCATCGACCCGCTGTACCGCGGCGAGCTCAAGGTTCTGCTGGTGAACACCGACCCGGCCGAGCCGCACACGGTGCGGCGCGGCGACCGCATCGCCCAACTCGTCGTGCAACACGTCGAATACGTCGAGTGGACCGAGATCGATGAGCTGGACGCCACCACGCGAGACACCTACGGCTTCGGTTCCACCGGTCGTTAGCGGGCAGTAGGGTCCGGCGATGTCGCAGGATCGAAAGTTCCGCTTTGGCGTCATGGCGCCGCGCACCGCGTCGGCCAAGCAGTACCGCGAGAACGCCCGCAAGGCGGAAGACCTCGGCTTCACGACGCTCTTCGTGCCCGACCACTTCGTCGACCATCCGCTGTCGCCGATCCCCGCCATGGCGATGGCGGCCGAGGCCACCGAGAACCTTCGGGTCGGCTCGCTGGTGCTCGGTAACGACTACCGGCATCCGGTGGCACTCGCGCGCGAGGCCGCCACCCTCGACCTGCTCACCGACGGGCGCCTCGAGCTCGGGCTCGGCGCGGGGTGGATGACCGCCGACTACGAAAAGGCCGGGATGCAGCTCGACCGGCCCGGGGTACGCGTCGATCGCCTCGCGGAGTCGATCGCGGTCTTGAAGGGCCTCTTCGCCGACGGGCCCTTCAGCTTCGAGGGCCGGTACTACGCGGTCACCGAGCTTGACGGCCAGCCGAAGCCCGTCCAGCGGCCGCACCCGCCGATCCTCGTGGGGGGAGGCGCCCCTCGCGTGCTCAAGCTCGCCGGACGCGAGGCCGACATCATCGGCATCAACGCCAACCTGCGCAGCGGCGAGGCCACGAATCCCGACGCGGCGAGGTCGATGACAGGTGCCGCGAC
>JBOGFL010000114.1:0-2173 GCA_050743285.1 Acidimicrobiia bacterium | reverse complement strand
GGCGCGGCGCGCCGCGAGGAAAAAGAACAGGATCGTGATGATCGTCGCGAAGAAGTAGATGAGGACGACCTTGTTGATCGCGAAGGGCGTGTCGTCGAAGAGGAAGTTGGGCCAGTTGATGAGGTGGTCGATGGGCGGGACCTCGAGGGCGAGCACGGGCACCAATCACACTCCCTTCGCGTTCGCGTCAGTGCGCGAAGGGCGCAGCCCCGGAGCGGCGAGTGTCAGGCCGACCGACCGCGCCTCCCAGATCAGGAGCCCGAGGTGCGAGCCGACCAATGTGATGGCGAGGATCAGCTCGTCGACCAGATCGCGAGCCAGGAAGAGGACGACGAGGATGATCGCCATCCGAACGAAGAAACCTCCGAATGCGCACAGCGCCAGCAGCGTCGGCGAGCGGCGTGCCGCCCAACCCAGGAGCACGGCCGAGGCGAGGAAGTTGCACACGACGACGCCGATACCGAGGGCGGCGGCGGCCGCGCCGCCGTAGCCCTGCCCGAGCGCGGCCACGAGCACGACCGCGGGCGCGATGTACAGCCCGTGCCGGACGAGGTCGAGCGCGACCTCGCGCTCTACCGCTTCGTTCTGGTCCACGGCTTGCCGGCCTCCTGGGCCTCGATGGCCGTCTGGTACACGTAGTAGGCGCGCAGGACGACGCCGATCAGGGCGAAGGCCCCGAGTGCGATTGTCAGGTACGGATCGGTGCCGAGCCACCGGTCGAGGAAGAAGCCGGCGGCGGCGAAGATCAGGGGGGTGGCGACGAATTCGATGGTGAGGGACAGGGCGTCTCCGAACCCGGAGTAGAGCTGGCGCCGCTCCTCGAGGGGAACGGACTGCTCAGTTCTCCGGCCGTCTCCCGCCGTCGGCTGTCTTGCCGGTGCGGGGTCGACCCGATGTGTCGCCACGAACTCCACCCTCGAAGGGCCGCGCCGGGCTCGGCGCGGCGCTTGTGAAACTTTTCTCAATCTATGGTCCCCGTTGCGCCAGGGTCAAACTGGAGTGGTCTCGCCTTCGGTGACCGCCGGTGACCCTAGCGAATCGGCCGCCTCGGGTGGCTCGGGCGGGGTCCGGACTCCCGGGTGGAACCAGATGTAGCCCAGCAGGCCCACCGCCACCACACCGAACAGCACGAGCGAATTGCCCCGATTCGAGTAGGTCGGGAGCAGGGCGACGCCCGAGAGCAGCGCCGTCCAGCCCCAGAGCAGGACGACGGTGCGGCGGGGCCCGTGGCCCATGCGCATCAGACGGTGGTGCAGATGGTCCTTGTCGGCGACCGCGAACGAACGGCCCCGCGCTACTCGGCGGGCGAAGGAGTAGGCGGTGTCGAGGATCGGCACCCCGAGGATCAGGATCGGGATCAGCACCGGAGCGAAGAAGAAATAGGTCTGACCGCTGAACTGGTCGGCGGTCCGGCCGCCGATCGTGATCGTCATCGTCGCCATCAGCAGGCCGAGGAACATCGCGCCGGCGTCACCCATGATGATGCGGGCGGGGTTGAAGTTGTGGGGAAGGAAACCGAGACAGATGCCCACCGCGATCACCGCCACCAGCGGCGCGATGTTCGAGCCCTCGAGCAGGCCGGCCTTGAACAGCCGGTCGGAGTAGAGGAACAGCGCGCCACCGGCGATGGCCACGATCCCGGCGGCCAGGCCGTCGAGGCCGTCGATGAGGTTGATCGCGTTCGCCATGAGCACGACCGTGAGCACCGTGATGAGCGGCGCCAGATCGGGCGCCAGGACGAGGTATTCGAAGGAGGCGAACGGCACCCGGAAGTAGAGCATCGTGACACCGAACAGCGACAGCAGGCTGCCGGAGAACACCTGGCCCGCGATCTTCGCCGGGGGCGAGACCTCGCGGAAGTCGTCGATCCCGCCGACGACGAACATCACACCGGCGGCGAGGATGAGCCCGACCGGCTCGGTCGAGTCCTCGAACATCTCGTGGAACTGCGGAATTTGGGAAGCCACTGCCATCGCGACGAGAAAGCCCGCGAACATGGCGGCGCCGCCGAGCGACGGCAACGGGCGGTCGTGCACGCTGCGCGGACCCGGCATCGCCACCGCACCGATGCGGGGCGCAATCTTCCTCACGATGAAGGTGAGGAGGAAGGTCGTCACCGCGGCAGCCGCGGCGACGATCGAGTACCCCGCCATCTAACTGGCGAGCTCCGGGT
>JBOGFL010000113.1:0-3163 GCA_050743285.1 Acidimicrobiia bacterium | reverse complement strand
CGCGGGCTTCGACCTCGAAGGGGATGGCTCGATACGCGTCCCGGTGTTTGAGCCCGCGGCGGCGCCCACCGAAGTAGGCCGAGAAGTATCTCCACAGGAAACGCAGCCGCCCCTGTTCCCGCCACTGGCGGACGTGCACGAGCTCGTGGGCGAGCAGCTGCGGATCGTGCTCGCGCCCGCGACGGATCAGGATGAAGCGACCGATGGTCATTCCGCCGGCACCGGGGTTCAGGACCGGGACGACGGCGATCCGGGCTCGGGCCCGGTCGGCCTCGGGCACGTGCGCGTGATGCGAGCGCTCGTCGGGCGTGAGCGCGCGCATCGCCTCGGCAGTCAACCGGTGACGAAGTTCACGAGTCGTCCCGGCACGACCACCACGCGAGCGACGCTCCTGCCCGCGATGAGCGCGGCGACTCGTTCGTCGGCGCGCGCGGCCGCTTCCACCGCGCCCTCGTCAGCCGTCGCGGCCACGGTGATCCGCGCCCGGACCTTGCCGTCGACCTGCACCGGCAGCTCGACCTCGCACTCGACGAGGAGGGCCGTGTCGGCCTCGCGAAAGCCGGCAAAAGCGAGCGACTGCTCGTTGCCGAATCGCTGCCATAGCTCTTCGGCGACGTGCGGCGCGAGCGGGGCCAGCATCAGCGTGAACGGCTCGACGACCTCGCGCGGCGCAAGCCGGCCCGCCGCCGTCATCTGGGTCAGCCGGTTGTTGAGCTCGAACAGCCGGGCGATGGCCGTGTTGAAGGCGAGAGTGGCCATGTCGGCGCGCACCGCGGCAATCGTCCGGTGCAGGGCCCGGCGGGTCTCGTGGTCGGCGGAGTCGTCGGTGATCCGCAGCTCGCCCGTCTCCTCATCGACGACGTTGCGCCACAGACGTTGGAGGAAGCGGTGCACGCCGATGATGTCGGTGGTGCTCCAGGGCCGGTCGGCTGCGAGCGGACCCATGAACATCTCGTAGAGCCGCAACGTGTCGGCGCCGTACTCGGCGTAGATGTCGTCGGGCGCCACCGCGTTCTTGCGGCTCTTCCCCATCCGCCCCTCGGTGCGGGTAACCGGGTCGCTACCGAAGTACCACTGCCCGGCGCGCGCTGCGACCTCTGCTGCCTCGACGTAGACGCCACGCGCATCGGTGTATTCGGGTGCGGTGATGACCCCCTGATTGAAGAGGCGGTGAAACGGCTCGGGTGTCGACACGTACCCGAGGTCGCAGAGCACCTTGTGCCAGAAGCGCGCGTAGAGCAGGTGCAGCACCGCCTGCTCGACGCCGCCGACGTACAGGTCGACACCACCGGCGGCTTCCGAACCGTCGGCGGTCGTACCGTGCATCCAGTAGCGCTCGGCGTCCGCGCTGACCATCTCGTTCTCGTTGGTCGGGTCGAGGTAGCGCAGGTAGTACCAGCAGGAACCGGCCCATTGCGGCATCGTGTTTGTCTCGCGCCGGTACTGCCGCGGCCCGTCACCGAGGTCGAGCTCGATGTTCACCCAGTGGTCGGCGCGGGCAAGCGGCGGCTCGGGCAAGGTGTCGGCGTCCTCGTCGACGATGCGCGGCTCGAAGTCGTCGATCTCCGGAAGCTCCACCGGCAGCATCGACTCCGGCAGCGCGTGCGGCAGCCCACTCTCGTCGTAGACGATCGGGAACGGCTCACCCCAGTAACGCTGCCGACTGAAGAGCCAGTCGCGCAGCTTGTACGTGACGGTACCGGTGCCGTACTGGTTTTCCTCCAGCCATTCGATGATGCGTCGCTTGGCATCAGCGACACCGAGCCCGTCGAGGAAGCCGCTGTTCATCGCGGGCCCGTCTCCGAGATACGCCTGGCCGTCGAAGTCGGGCGGCGGTTGAACGGTCCGGATGATCGGCAGTTCGAACTCGTCGGCGAAATACCAGTCGCGCTGGTCCTCGCCCGGGACGGCCATGATCGCTCCGGTGCCGTAGCCCATCAGCACGTAGTCGGCGATGAACACGGGGATCGAGGCGCCGGTCAGCGGGTTGGTCGCGAATGCGCCCGTGAACACGCCCGTCTTCACGTCTCCCTCGGCTTGTCGCTCGAGTTCGGTCTTGGCGGCGGCGAAGTTCCGGTACTTCGCCACCGCTTCGGCAGGTATCTCGGCCTCGGCGCCGAACAGACCGCGCCACGCGGCCGGCGTGTCCTCGAACTGCTCGTACGATTGGGCGCCGGGCCACTCGTTGGCGGTGATCACGTCGACGAGCGGATGCTCCGGCGCGAGGACCATGTAGGTCGCGCCGAACACCGTGTCGGGGCGGGTGGTGAACACGGTGATTGCGACGTTCTCGTGGCCCTCGACCGGGAAGTCGATCTCGGCCCCCTCACTGCGGCCGATCCAGTTGCGCTGCATGACCTTGATCGGCTCGGGCCAGTCGACACGGTCCAGGTCGCCGAGCAGGCGCTTGGCGTAGGCGGTGATGCGCAGCATCCACTGCTCGAGAGGCCGTCGGTACACGGGGTGGTTGCCCCGTTCGCTTCGACCGTCGGCGGTGACCTCCTCGTTGGAGAGGACGGTGCCCAGGGCGGGGCACCAGTTAACGGTCGCCTCCTCGAGATACGCGAGGCGGTATGAATCGATCACGGCGCGGCGCTCCCCGGCGTCGAGCTCCGACCATTTCTTCCCTTCGGGATTGGCGGCGCTGTCAGGCTGGCGGGGGCCGGCGTCGAGCTCGGCGACGAGCTCGTCGACGGGGCGGGCGCGATCGGCGTCGTCGTCGTACCAGGCGTTGTAGATCTGCAGGAAGATCCATTGCGTCCAGCGGTAGTACGCGACGTCAGTCGTGGCGATCCCCCGGCGGGGATCATGGCCCAGTCCGAGCGCGCGCAGCTGGCGCCGCATCGTCGCGATGTTCGCCTCGGTGGTGACCCGCGGGTGCTGCCCCGTCTGGAGCGCGTACTGCTCGGCGGGGAGCCCGAACGCGTCGTAACCCATCGCGTGGAGGACGTTCCACCCGGCCATCCGCATGAAGCGCGCGTAGACGTCGGTGCCGATGTAGCCGAGCGGGTGCCCGACGTGCAGGCCGGCGCCGCTCGGGTACGGGAACATGTCGAGGACGTAGAGCTTGGAGCGATCGAAAACACGGTCGAAGCCCTCCGAGAGCGGCCCCGACGGGTTGGGGGCCCAGAAGGTCCGGTGCTCCTCCCACCAGTCCTGCCAC
>JBOGFL010000112.1:0-7239 GCA_050743285.1 Acidimicrobiia bacterium | reverse complement strand
GCCCTGGACGGGCCGGTTCGAGGAGATCGACGAGCCCGAGCGACTCGTGTTCGCGGTCATCGACGCGCCCGAGCTCGGTGATGCGTTCGAGATGATGACGATGACGCTCACCGAGAAGGGCGGCGGGACCGAGCTCGTGCTGCGCCAGAGTGGCGGCCACCTCACCGACGAGCAGTACGAGCAGGCGAAGCACGGCACGGGCGGCTTCCTCGACGCCCTCGCCAACGTCGTCGCCGGCCTCGAGAAGTAAGGAGAGATGCGATGCGAAAGCTCGTGGAGTCGACGTTCGCGACGCTCGATGGGGTCATCAGCGATCCCGGCGTGTGGGGTCAGCCGTACTGGGACGAGGAGCACGGCGCCTACGCGGCCAAGCTCCTGTTCGACGCCGACGCGCTTGTGCTCGGGCGCGAGACCTACGAGGGCTTCGCGAGCTCGTGGCCCGAGCGCAGCGGTGACGACTACACCGACCGGATCAATGCGATGCCGAAGTACGTGGCGTCGGAAACGCTCGGCGAAACCACCTGGAACACCACGTTGCTCGAGGGTGACGTGGCCCAGGCCATCGCCTCGCTCAAGGCAGAACCCGGGAAGTCGCTTCTGAAGTTCGGCACCGGGGTGTTCGATCACACGCTGATCGAACACGGTCTGATCGACGAGCTCCACCTGTGGGTCTTCCCGGTTGTGTTGGGAGGCGGCGAGCGCTTACTCGAGGGCCTGACGACCACCCATTTCCGCTTGGTCGACACGACGACGCTCCGATCCGGGATCGTCGTCCTCAACCTCGCGCCGAAGTAGGCGGGGTCGATACCGTGAGGACGTGGCGGGCGACGCGGCTCCGACGACTTCGACAGCACGACGACCTCTGCGCTTCGCGGTCATCGGCGCGGGGATGGCGGGCATCCTCAGCGCGATCCGCCTGAAGCAAGCGGGACACACCGACTTCACGATCTACGAGAAGGCCGACCGGGTGGGCGGAACCTGGCGGGAGAACACCTACCCCGGCCTCTCGTGCGACGTGCCCTCGCACCTCTACTCCTATTCTTTCGCCCCCAGCCCGGAGTGGAGCTACCGGTTCTCCTCCGGCGATGAGATCCAGGACTACTTCGAGCGGGTGGCGAGCGCGCACGAGGTCGAGCAGCGCCTGCGGAGCGGCGATGAGGTTGAGAGTTGCCGGTTCAGCGACGGCCGGTGGCACCTCGAGACGGCGGCCGGCCATCGCGACACCGTCGACGTCGTGATCGCAGCCACCGGCGTGCTGCACCATCCGCACGTTCCCGACATCGAAGGCGCCGGCGACTTCCGCGGGGCTGTCTTCCACAGCTCTCGTTGGGATCACTCAGTGCCGCTCGACGGCGCGCGGGTCGGCGTGATCGGGACCGGCTCGACCGCGGTGCAGATGGTCTCGGCGCTCGTGTCGCGGGTTTCCCAGCTGACGCTCTTCCAGCGCACGGCCCAGTGGATCGCACAACAGGAGAATCCCGCCTACTCCGACGACCAGCAAGCGGAGTTCCGGGAGGATCCCGGCCGCCTGGCGCAGGAGCGGGACACCATGATGCAGCTGTTCGACCTGTTCGCCAGCTCGATCGTCGACGCGCAGTCGCCGGGCATGCAGATGGTCGCCGACATGTGCCGGGCCAACCTGGAGAACAACGTCCGGGACCCGGAGCTACGCGAGCGCCTGCGCCCCGACTACCAAGCTGGGTGCAAGCGGCTCATCATGTCGCCCGACTTCTACGATGCAATCCAGCGGCCGAACGCCGATCTGGTGACCGAGGTCATCGAGCGGATCGAGCCGAGCGGTGTCCGCACCGGCGACGGCCGGCTACACGAGCTCGACGTGCTGGTGTTGGCGACAGGATTCAAGGCGCACGCGTTCATGCGCCCGATGACGGTCGTCGGGCGCGGCAGCCAGAGCCTCGACGAGGAGTGGGCGGCCCGACCCAATGCCTATCTCTCAGTCTCGATTCCAGATTTCCCCAACTTCTTCATGTTGAACGGCCCCAACGGCCCGGTCGGGAACTTCTCGCTCATCGAGGTGGCCGAGCTGCAGTTCGACTACATCATGCAGCTGGTCGAGAGGCTCCGTTCGGGTCGATGCACAGAGATCAGCGCCACGCAGGACGCGATGGACGAGCATGAAGCGGCGCGGGTCGAGGCGGCCCGGCACACGGTCTGGTCGACCGGTTGCCGAAGCTGGTATCTCGACGACCGCGGCGTCCCCGCCGTCTGGCCGTGGTCGTTCGACCGCTTCCGCGCCGCGATGAAGACACCGAAGCCTGACGCGTTCGAGTGCCGGTGACCACTCTGGCGCCCAAGGCTGCTTGGCGCTCGTGAGCCGGGTCCTGGTGGTCGAGCACCTGACGCTCGACGGGGTGATGCAGGCGCCGGCCGACGCCGAGGAGGACACCCCGAGCGGTTTCACGCACCGCGGCTGGGAACCGGCGCACGAAGTCAACCGTTCGGGGAGCCGAGGGGCCCGGTACCGAAGCCTTTCGGCACCCGGTCGACCCTGATGAGCTCCTCGCGGCCGCCGCCGCCCGAGATGCCGAGGAGGAGCACCGGCCCGACGCCCTTGGCGTAGAGCTTGTACTCGAGCACGTCCGGCTCGATCGTGATCGTGTCCTTGGTGAGCAGCACGCCGTCGAAGTGGCCGTAGGGAGAGTCGGCCATCTCCTCGGTGCTGAGCACCTCGCCGTTGTCCTCGGCCTCGCCCTCGTAGTACTCCTGCCGGTACTTCAAGCCCGGCTCCGGCTTGGCGGGGATGGCGATCCCGGGAAGGGCACCGTCGACACCGGCCTCGAACGAGCCTCCTCGGGACGAGATCTCGCCGTTCTCGAACTCAGCGGTGTCTTCGCCGAGGTACCAGATGTTCCCCGCGGCGTCCTGCGCGTACCAGTCGAAGGTGTCCTCGACGAGCTCACCGTCTTGGGTGACCGTGTCGCGCACGACGCGCGCCGTGATCCCGTTGGCAATCCGCTTGGTTTCGGTGGTCACGGTCACCACAACCTCGAGCTCGTTGCCTTCTTCGTCGGTCTCGCGATACGTCCAGCGCGTCCCGGGCTCCATGGGCCAGTAGGGGTTGTCGATGGCAGTGGTGAAGTCCGCGGGGTCGAGATCGACGGGGTCGTCGCCCTGCGGAAGGGGTCCGGCAAGGGCGCCGTCACTCCCGCCACTGGCGTCGGAGTTGCCGCCACGGTCGCCGCATCCCCCCGCCAACAGCGCCACGCTCGCAAGGACTGCGACGGCCGCGGTCATCGACTGGCAAGTTCGAAGGTGCATCGGGTGCCCCCAGTTCCAGGTTTCGTTCGGTCGGCACAGGTTCCTGAATTCGCCCTGATCCCAGCCTGAACACGGCTGAACACCGCTTCAGCCGCGTTCAGCACCCTCTCAGGGCCGGTTTCGTACGGTGCCGGTCCAGCCCAAGCACAAGACCCAGCAACCAGCGAAAGAAAAAAGAGGAACCCAAAAATGACACAGCGAGCGAAGATCATCGTCGCCAGTACCGCGGCGGCGGTCGCCGCACTCGGCATCGGAGCCGGCGTCGCGGCGGCCGGGGCCAACGGCGACGACAGTGAGCCCGCGATCACCGGCAACGACCTCGACCAGGCCTCTGCGGCCGCCCTCGAGGCCACCGGCGGCGGGAGCGTCACCGACACCGAGGTCGGCGACGAGGAGAGCTACTACGAGGTCGAGGTCACTCTCGACGACGGGAGCCAGGTCGACGTGCAACTCGACAAGGACTTCCAGGTGGTCGGCCAGGAGGCCGATAGCACCGACGACGAGGGGTCCCGCGACAAGTGACCCCTGGCGGGGTGCGGTGGCGGCCCGGCGTGGCCGTCACCCACCTCGTCGGTCGCCCGCAGAACGAGTTCGTGGGTCGCGGCTGAACCTGGCGGGACTCGCCTATCCGTCGGCGGCGGCTTGCATCGCGGCCAGGTCGAGCTTCTTCATGCCGAGCATGGCCTTCATCGCTCGCTGGCCTCGCTCCTGATCGGGGTCGTTCAACATGTCTTCCATGCCAACCGGCACCACCTGCCACGACAGGCCGTACTTGTCCTTCAGCCATCCGCACTGGCCCTCTTCGCCGCCGACCGACAGCTTGCCCCAGTAGTAGTCGACCTCTTTCTGGTCGGCGCAGTTGATCAGCAGCGAGATGGCCTCGTCGAAGGTGAACTCCGGGCCGCCGTTGATCGCGGTGTAGCGCTGCCCGTCGAGCTCGAAGTCGACGGTCAGCACCATGCCCGCCTCTCGCGGGCCCGCTTCGCCGTAGTGGGTGACATTCGTGATCTTCGAGTTGGGGAGAACCGAGCAGTAGAACTCGGCGGCCTCTTCGCCTTCCGTGTCGAACCAGAGATTGGGGGTGATCTTGGGCATCGCACTTCTCCCGTCTGCCGCGATTCGGGCTCGCACTGGTGTTGACTGTCGTACCCGGCCGGGCTCATCGCCAATCCGGTGTCACTCGTCGCGTCACGACGAAGTGGACCGTGGAATCCCGGCGTGAGCATCCTCGAGTTCCGCGACGACCTGGTCGTCCGGGAGACGAACGACGCCGTCGAGAGGTGGGAAGCCCCGGACTGGCGTGCGCCCGGGCGAGAGGCAGCGGCCGCGTCGCTTCAGGCATAAGGTCGTGCGCATGACGTCGCCGGCAGCGGGTCCCGCGCCCAACGGGTTCGAGACTGACTATCTCGTCGTCGGGGCCGGCGCGACGGGTATGGCGTTCGTCGATTCGGTGATCGCCGACCCCGATGTCGACGTGATCATGATCGACCGGCGCCACGCAGCGGGCGGACACTGGCTGGACGCCTATCCCTTCGTGCGGCTGCACCAGCCCTCGGCCATGTACGGCGTGAACTCGGCCGACCTCGGTCACGACCGCATCGAGCCCGACGGGGCCGATCGGGGCTTCTACGAACGGGCCAGTGGCAAGGAGATCTGCGGCTACTACGACGAGGTGATGCAACACCAGCTGCTGGCGTCGGGACACGTTCGCTTCTTCCCGATGTGCGACTACCTCGGGGACCGCCGATTTCGTTCCCGGCTGACCGGCCGGTCCTCGGATGTTGCCGTGCGTCGCCGCGTCGTCGATGCGACGTACCTGGCGTCTCGCGTCCCGGCGACCGACCCCCCGCCCTTCGAGGTCGCCGACGGCTCCCGGTGCATTCCGGTCGGGGAGCTCGCCGGCCTCGCCGAGCGGCCGGCCGGCTACGTGATCGTCGGCGGCGGCAAGACCGCGCTGGATGCCTGCTGCTGGTTACTCGACCAGGGGACTTCACCCGACGACATCACCTGGATCCGTCCGCGGGACGCGTGGATCCTCAACCGTGCCTTCTACCAGCCGCGCGATTCTGCGGTTTCGACGTTCGAGGGCGTGGTGATCCAGTTGGAGGTGGTCGCCTCGTCGGAGTCGGTCGACGAGATCTACGAACGACTCGAAGACGTGGGGGTGGTGCTGCGCACCGATCGCAGCGTCCGGCCCACGATGATGAAGGGCGGGACGATAAGCCTCGGCGAGTGCGAGCAGCTGCGCCGCGTCGAGAACGTCGTTCGCCTGGGGTACGTGCAGCGCATCGAGCGCGACCGCATCGTGCTCGATGAGGGGTCGATCGAAACGAGCCCGGATCACGTGCACGTGCATTGTGCATCCTTCGGATTGGGCCAAAACCCACCGCGATCGATCTTCACCGAAGACACCATCACACTGCAGTGCGTCACCCGCGCCAGCATCACCCTGTCGGCCGCGCTGATCGGCTTCGTCGAAGCATCGGGACGGACTACGGCCGAGAAGAACCGGCTCTGCCCACCCAATGCAGTGATGGACACCCCATTCGACTTTCTACGGTTCCTCCTCACGGGAATGAGCACCGAGTTGGAATGGCGGGACGCGCCCGATCTTCAGGAGTGGATGGAGCACTCACGCCTGAACCTGCTGAGTGGACTGGCTGACCACGCGCACGATGAGAAAGTGCGCGAACTACAGGGACGATTTCTGGCCGCAATCGTGCCGGCGCTCGCGAAGTTGCACGAGCTCGGGGCACGGGCGACCCCCGCCGAGCGCCGGCTCATGTTCGAACCCGAGCCGAGCACTGCATAGCTCCTGCACCGCACGGTCGTAGGCAGGTGCCACGGGCCCGCTCGACCTGAACCCCGGCGACGCTGCTGGTGAGTGGGGAGGCGGGCCGGCGTAGGCCGGGTTGCAGCTAGCGTGTCGGCGGGGCGGCCGGAGTCGACGGAGCCCCATGGAGTTTCGGGTCCTGGGGCCGCTCGAGGTACACGTGAGCGGCCAGCAGGTGATCATCGGCAGCAGCAAGCAGCGCGCGCTCCTGACCGCGCTCCTGGTGAACGCGAACTCGGTCGTCGCCACGGATCGGCTCGTAAACCTCCTCTGGCGAGACGACGCGTCGCCCTCCGCGCGGAAAAGCTTGCAGAGCTGCGTGGCCCGCCTCCGCCACCGGCTCGAAGCTTCCGAACCGAAGCGCCTCATCGTGACCCGACCACCGGGATACCTCGTCGAAATCGACCGCAGCCGGATGGACGCCTCGCGATTCGAAGACCTGGCGCGCCAAGGGAGCCGGATCCTTCGTCGAGACCCGGCTGGAGCGCTCGCGCTGCTCGACTCGGCGCTGTCGTTGTGGTGCGGGCCGGCCTACTCGGAGCTTGACGACGACGTGGCCCGAGCCGAGTCCAGTCGCCTCGAGGAGTTGCGCGTCGCGGCCGCCGATGACCGGGCCGTGGCTCTGCTTGCCGTGGGTCGAACGACCGAGGCGATCGGTGAGCTGGAAGCGATGGTTGCAGACCGACCGCTGCGAGACCGACCCTACGGGCAGCTCATGGTCGCTCTGGCACAAGCCGGGCATCAGGTCGAGGCCCTTCGCGTGTACCAGCGATACCGCCGGCTGCTCGCCGACGAGGTCGGGCGGGAGCCCCCGGCGGCGCTGTGCGAGCAGGAGCGCCTGATTCTCGAGCAGGTGCCCTCGGTGCTCGACGTCGATCATCTTCAAGTTCCGCGAGAGGCGCTCGGCAACATCCGACCGGACGCGACAAGTTTCGTCGGAAGGGAACACGAGCGCGCCGAGATGACGGCGGCCCTCGATCGCGCGCGCATCGTGACGCTGGTCGGACCGGGCGGTGCCGGCAAGAGCCGGCTCGGTTTGCGGGTCGCGAGCGAACGCGCACACGGGTATCGCGACGGCGTGTGGGTCGCGGACCTGGCATCGATCGTCTCGCCGCGTGCTGTTGCCT